>NZ_JBXWNE010000006.1:0-217965 GCF_059610225.1 Ruegeria sp. YTSA105 | reverse complement strand
GTGGCCCGTTCGTCTATCGGTTAGGACGCCAGGTTTTCAACCTGGAAAGAGGGGTTCGATTCCCCTACGGGCTACCACTTCATCACACTCCGAACTTTTCCTGACACAGGGCCTGTACTTGCGCCCAGACGGATTTGAATTCCGGCGTGTTTTCGGCGGCATAGTGGAAGTTCTTCATCAACCCCGTAAGCTGAGTGAAGACTTGGCGCACCTCGGCCTTGTCGGCGTATTGCGCGGTGGATTGAGTGACGCCATAGACCAGTTTGAACGTCATCTTCTGACGCTCTAGCGGCACCGACGCATCCACCGGGTCAAAGGCATCCTGCTGCAGATAGACCATGTCGACAAACAGCGCCTTTTGCTGAGTCACAAAATCCTCGATCGTGACCCCTTCCTCGCCGGTCACCTGCATCATCTGGTCAACCTGTTCGCCCCTTTCGATCAATGCCAGCAAGTCGCGCACTTTGCCCGTCCATCCGGCCTCGGCGTTGGTGTCGTACCAGTCTGAGAGCTGTTCCAGATAACGCGACCAGCTGAGCATCGGATCGACCGCAGGATAGAACCGCTTATAGGCGCGTTCGGACGACAGGCCGAGGAAACACTTCACCGTGGACAGCGTCGATTGCGTGACCGGTTCATCAAAGTTCCCACCTGCCGGTGACACGGTCCCGATCAGGGTCAGGCTGCCGGTGTCCCCATCATTGGTCTTCATCGCTCCGGCGCGTTCGTACAGCCCTTTGATTGAGCTTTCCAGATAGGCGGGAAAGCCTTCCTCGCCGGGGATTTCTTCCAGTTTGCCGGATGTCTCGCGCATCGCTTGTGCCCAGCGGCTGGTACTGTCCGCAATCAGCAGCACGTCGTACCCCATCTGACGGTAATATTCGCCCAGGGTGATCCCGGTGAATATAGACGCCTCGCGCGCGGCTACGGGCATCGAGGAGGTGTTGCAGATGATGATCGTCCGGTCCATCAGACTGCCGCCAGTGGTCGGGTCGGTCATCTTCGGGAATTCCGCAATCGTCTCGACAACCTCGCCCGCGCGTTCACCACAGGCCACCACGATCACGATGTCCACCTTGGCGTTGCGTGCAATCAGGTTCTGCAGCACCGTCTTGCCTGCGCCGAACGGACCAGGAATACAGGCCGTCCCACCGCGGGCAATCGGAAAGAACGTGTCGATCAGGCGTTGAGAGGTCAGGACAGGTTCGGTCGGATAGAGCCGCTCGGACAAGGTGCGTTTCAGAACGTTTTCCGGCAAAGCCCGTCGTACCGGCCATTTCTGCGACAGGGTCAGCGTGTGCTCACCCCCCTGTGCATCTTCAAGCCGCGCCACGATATCATGGATCATGGCCGCACCCTTCTGAACCCAAATGACTTTGTAGTCCCCAACCCAATTAAAGGGCAGCATGATCTTATGGGTGAAATGCCCCTCGGGCACCGCCCCGATGCTGTCGCCTGCTGTGACCGTGTCGCCCACCTTGACCGATGGGGTAAACGACCACTTTGCCTGAGTGTCCAGCGGCGCCACGTCCGCCCCACGCGGCAGAAAGGTTCCGAATTCTGCCGCCACTTTGGCCAAAGGCGACTGCAAGCCGTCAAACACCTGCCCCAACAGCCCAGGACCAAGTTCGACCGAGAGCAGCTGCCCGGATTGTTCGACCGGGTCGCCCACGGCGACGCCATCAGTGCTTTCGTAAACCTGCACATCGGCTGTGTCGCCCCGCACCCGTAACACTTCGGCTTTCAGACGTTCCTGACGTCCACCGGGGCCGGGCCGTGTGGGCAGAATGAAAACGACCTCATTCTTGACCAGCTGTCCGGGATGGCCTGTGGCATCAGGGTTCGCCTGAATTTGTACCAGCCCTTCCTGTACCGAGACGACGCGGGCAGTAGAGGTCTGCGTGGCGGAGGTTGGGGCTGTCATGCGCTTACTCCCTCGAAATCTAAGTCGATCGCACTTGCCATGGCGTGTTGCGCCAGTTTCTCAAAGCGCGTTGCCGCGTCACGCGCATTGCTTTGCGCCCAGCGATCAAAAATATTCCAGATCAGAACATAAATCGCCACGGCTTCGAAATCGAATAGATGGCGCGCGGCGTAGCGTTTCAGTTGCTTATGGCTGACCGACAAAAGCAACCGTTCAAGCCCCAGGGGATCATCGACATCCAGCAAGTGTTTGGCTTCTTTGATCCAGGGCATCGGGGTTTCCAGCCGAAAGGCAGGGTCGCCCCAGTTGGCCGGAATGTGTCGGCTCCAGCGTCCAATGCCATAGACGCCACTAGGTGCAGCACCCCCCTGTTTGCGCAGGCGCAGCGCGGCAACCGCCGTCCTCAAATCCATCCGTTCCATGAACAGCTTGCGCAAGGTCGGTTGTGGAATGTGCCGGAGCGCTTCTTTGCATCGCTCAATGGTCTGTGCATCCGTGACGTTCATATCATAGTTGTTCCAGTTCAGAGCGTGTTCCATTACCTCCAGAACCCGTGCATCCGCTGGTGTCAGCGCCCGCAAGCGCCGGTCCAGCCTGAGCCGCGACAGCGGAGGTTGCTTGGCGATGAACAACCGTTCCGAGCCCGGCAGGCTGCTGATCAGCGCGATATAGGCGTCAGGGTCCGACATGTTACCGGATCACACCTTCCAAAACGGCACGAAAGCGCGGCTGCAAATGTTCCATCAACAACGAGGCGACGGCCTTATCGGTCAGATCCAGAACAACCCCCTGTTCATCAGCCCGGATGCGGATGCCATTCTGGGTGTCATCCGCGCTGTGCAGCTCAACCTGTTCCTTCAGCATTTCAGCCGTCAGTCCCAGAACGTAACGCGTCAGCTTTCCCGACTGAATATCATCGGCGTTCTGTTTGATGTCATCCTGAGTGGCGACCCTGGGAGGCAGTATGACCTGCGCGGGCCCTTCCAGTCTGGCGTCTGACGCGGCGCGACCGACGACTTCAAGGATCATTTGTTTCAGCAGTTCAGGATCAGTCATTTCTTGGGTGACCAGCCGTTCAACATCCTTGCGGAATCGATCTGTCAGACCGGCCTTCATTGTAAGCACCGCATCACGCATCGCTGTATTCAGCGCCTCTTCTCCGGCTGTGCGATAATTATCCGCCTCGGCACGGGCCTTTTTCCGATACTCATCTACGTCGCGCTTGGCATCGGCAAGAATTTTGGCCGCCTCGGCTTTGGCATCAGCGCGCAGCTTGTCTGCATCGGCCTGACCGGCAGCCACACCATCGCTGCGCAGCTTGTCGATCAGCGCATCCACCCCATGCGAAATCATCCCGTCCTGTGCCATCAGCTAATCCCCGCGCTGATGACCAAAGCAAACACAAAGGCAAATACGCCAAAGCCCTCGATGATTGCAGCCGGCGCAAGTGCCAGGCCAAAAATCTCGGGCTTTTCCTTGGTTGCGTTGATCGCTGCAGCACAGGCCCTTCCCTGCCAGATGCCGCAATACATCAGGGCGATGCCCGACAGGATACCGATCCCGAACAGCCCGCCTGCATTTTCAGGCGTCACATCGCGGTTCAGCGTGAACATGATGACGATGCCGTAGATCACCATCGTCGATGGAAAGGCCGACACGCCGATAAACCGGCCATACCCGCCTTCGGTTTCCGTCATCGCTCCGATACTGGCCTGTCCAGCAATGGAACAGCCAATCGCGCTTGCTGCGGCGCCCAGCGCCATGGGGGCATAGATTCCCAACCAGCCCAATGTAAGTACAAGCTCATTCATTCCTGAACCTCCTTGCGGGCGAACGGGCGAAAGACGATGCCTTCATCCGGCAGGCCCCATTTAAAGAATTCGATGTAATTGAGACGTAATCCGTGAACGACGCCGCTCATCATGGCGAGCGCGAAATTGAGGATATGCCCGGCGATCAGGATCAACACTCCGAACAGAAGGCCCAGCCCTTTCAGGGACTGCATCACCGAGACCGCCAGATCGTTGAACGTGATCGCCAGCGAAGCCGAGGCCAGCCCCAGCGCAAACAGGCGCATGTAGCTAAGCACATCGCCAAAGGCCCCCATCGCCCCGGCCAGCCCCTGCACTCCTTCTATAAGGCGCCAAAGCCAGTCTGACGGTTTGGCAATCTCGCGCTCGCTGGTGAACAGAAGGATCGCCAAAGCGCCTGCGATCATAATCGCAGCACCCGGTGCTGTGGGTCCGCCTTTCATATAGCTCAGCCACAGTATGAACCCGCCGATCAACACCGCGATCCAGCCAAGATTGGCAACGGAACTGCGCCGCCCCCAAGACGCGCGTGCTGCAAGCGCATTCGCCAATATCAGGTGCAGAACGCCGACCACGATTGAAATCATCATCATCGAGTCGAAATTGTTCAGGTTCAACAGCTTGAGTTTCCCCCAGATCGTGCTCGAAGCCGGGGAAGCGCCAAAATAGCTTCCAACCAAAATCCCGTACAGGACCGTCGCGCCCGAGATGATCAGACCATAAAGCCGCCACGATCTTTTCGCCGGTGTACTGTCGAGACGTTTCCAGAAGGCCAACAGCCCTAGCAGGATAACCAGGCCATAGCCGGCATCCGCAACGATCATCGCAAAAAAGATCGCGAACGAGACGGACACGATTATGCTGGGGTCCCATTCTCGGTACCCAGGAACCTGATAGAACAGGGCAAGGTCTACCGCTGCACTGCGATTTTCCGGCTGCTCAAGCAGCGTCGGAGGCATCTCGTTCGGGCCCGGGTCTTCGATCAAAACAGCGGCGTTCTGCGAATTGGCCATGTCCAGGACAGCCTCGACCTGATCGCTGGGCACCCAACCCTGCAGGGCAAACACTTCGCCTTCGTCGCGGACCTTTTGCGTGGCATGGGCCAGTTCTGCTGCGCTTTCGGCGGCGGCAAGATTACGCCGCATCAACGTCAGAAAACGGGTCTGCCCGATACGCTCGGCTTCCAGCGCCTCAATGGCGATTTCGGCCTCTTCCAGCTGAGCTTCAAGCTCGTGAATGGGCAACGAACCCGTATGGGTGCGCGGCACTGGAAGGATGTCGTCTTCGGGATCTTCCGGGGCGATCAGAACGGCGTAGAGAAACCGGTGATCCTCTTGCAGGATGGCCCAGGGCAACTGAAGCTCCGCCAGTGCCTCACGGTGCTTTAGCGGCAGTTGATAGAACCAAAGCCGGTTGCCTGCCAACACATCACTCGGCGGAAAATCCAGATCTCCCCACGGGCGCACCTGAGCGATCCGGTGGGATAGAAAATCCCGGTGGTCGGTCATATCCCTTATGCGCTGCATCAAGTCCAGAACTTCACCGACGAACTGGTCCATATCAAAACCAGAATCGCGCCGAACCTGACGGCGCGTTTCCGACGATTCTTTCAAAAACCGCAATGCTTTATACGCATCTCGGGCACCACGCTCATTGATCCGCTCTGGCTCTGCCGGCGGCGGTGCCAAAGGCAAAACATGCATGCATCCCAATGTCTGCAGCGCGCCTAGAGTGTCCCCCTTGTTCGCGGCACGGCCGACCAAAGACAGTTTTTTCAGCCTTACAACACTCATGCCGCAACCTCCTTCGCATGTTTGCGTTTGGAGATTTTCGAGCGCACAACGGATTGCATCTGTTCATCGCTCAGATAGATGCGGATTTTCTTGATATTGGCCCTGGCGCGCGGGATCAACACCTTCTCGAACAGATTGACGCGCTGCGTGATCGTGGCGACTGATTTGTCAAAAATCCTGACCCTTTCTTCGGCCACTTTCACGCGCAATCGGGCTTCGATCATGTCATGCAACAAACGCGCCACTGCATCCACCCAATGTGGCTTGGCCAAAAGGGAATACGGACGTACCGCGACCTCGATTCGGTCCAGATCGGGCATGGTAACGCCAACCACGTTGACCTTCTTCAGGCGGTAATCCTTTAGTTCGACCAACCCTTCCAGGTCGACACCTTGTTGCGCCAGCATGGGCAGCTTTTCCCCGACCTGCTGTGCCAAGCGCGTCACCTCCTCCTGCAGGTGCTGCACATTTTTACGTGCCTTGGCCCGTTCAGCCATCAGTTGCTGACGCTTCAGGTCCAGAGACGGCAAGAACCGCTCATAGCTTTTCAGCTGCGTCTGCTCGCGTGCAAGCGACGATTTATTCAGCTGCAACCGCGCCATGTGCATCCTTTGGGAAGTATTTGTCGATCAGATCCTGCTTCATCAGCAACTGCTCGGGGGCAAAGCATTCAGCTAGTGTCTTCCATGCCAGATCTAACGCATCCTCCAGCGGGATCGAGACGTTGATGTCCATAAAGCGTTTGCGGAACAAAGCGCCGAATTTCAGCAACTGGTTGTCATAATCCGATAGGTCAAACGCCATGGCCTGTTTCTGCGCGGCATCTCGGCTTTCGGAATAGAACCGGATCATCGTGTTCATGATCTGGCCGTGGTCTTCGCGCGTGGTCTTGCCGATTACATTCTGCTTGAGGCGTGACAAACTGCCGAACGGGTCGATCACGCCGGAATGCAGGTAAAACTGGCCTTCAGTGATATACCCGGTGTTGTCCGGGACCGGATGGGTCACGTCATTCCCGGGCATGGTTGTGACAGTCAGCACAGTAACCGATCCACCCTTGGCATAGTCGCAAGCTTTCTCATACCGTCGTGCCAGTTGCGAGTAGAGATCGCCCATATATCCACGCTGCGATGGGACGCGTTCCTGACTGATCCCAACCTCTTTCATCGCATCGGCATAGGCGGTCATATCCGTCAGCAGGACCAGAACACGTTTGCCCTCTTCCACAGCGAATTTCTCGGCAACGGCCAGCGCCATATCCGGCACCAGCAGGCGTTCGACCAACGGGTCCATGGCCTGATTGACGAACATCACGGTCCGCGAGAACACGCCCGCATCCTCGAACGAGGTTCTGAACGTGTGGTAGTCGTCAAAAATCAGCCCTAGCCCGCCAAACACAACAATATCCGCATCCGCCTGAATGCCGATGCGGCTGAGAAACGCGTTGAACGGCTCGCCGGATACCGAAAAAATTGGGATCTTCTGGCTTTCGACCAGTGTATTGAACACGTCGATCATCGGCACATCCGTGCGAATCATCTTGTTGGGAACCGACCGCTCAACCGGGTTCACCGTCGGTCCCCCAATGTCGATGCGCGGTTCGGCAGACAAGTCCGGACCGCCGTCAATCGCCTCGCCTGCGCCGTCAAACACCCGGCCCAGAATATTGGCCGAATACGGGGTTTGCATCGGATGACCAAGGAACGTTGCTGTCGCCTCGGTCGAAATCCCCTTGGTACCCGAGAACACTTGCAAGGTTATCACATCGCGGTCGATGAAGATGACTTGCGCCAGCGTTCTGTGCCCATCGACCGTTTCGATCACGGCCAGATCGTTGAAACGCACCGTCGCGTCAGCGGACCCGTCACTCGGAACTTTTATCTTTAGCGTATCCCCCACGATCTCGAGAACGCGGGTAAATTTCAGAAGACTTCGGGACATTGCTGATCCTCTTAGCCTGAAAACTTGATTGAACTCAAATCGTGCAGCAAACGGTCACAAAGGTCTGCTTTTCAAATGGACCCACATCACAGCGTCTGCCGAAAAACCACGCGCGCGACCCTGCATTCAAGGGGTCTGCGAACTGAAATTAATGGGCAAATGGTGCTTTAAAACATGATATAAATCAATTCATTTTCAGAAATTTATCCCTGCCATCACCTCAATTACTAAAAATTTAGTTTGACACGCAGGAGGCAAATCGCTGATGCTGATCGTCATCCGGTCTGCGCCGGATCACATTATCTTTGGGAGGAAACAGATGCGGAGACATCTACTTTCCGCAGTGGCGGCGGCTGCCGTCATTGCGGGGCACGGTCCCGTTTGGGCCGACGAAGCCGCAGCACAACGCTGGATCGACGACGAATTCCAGCCATCAACCCTGTCGAAAGACGAACAGATGGCTGAGATGCAATGGTTCATCGAAGCTGCACAGCCTTACAATGGCATGGAAATCAACGTCCTGTCCGAAGGCATCCCTACGCACTCTTACGAATCTGAGGTTCTGACCAAGGCGTTCGAAGAAATTACCGGCATCAAGGTCAATCACCAGATTCTGGGTGAAGGCGAAGTAGTTCAAGCCGTTCAAACCCAGCTGCAAACAGGTCGGAACCTGTATGACGGCTACGTGAACGACAGTGACCTGATCGGCACCCACTCGCGTCTGCAGTTGGCGTATCCGCTGACCGACATGATGGGTGGCGACTGGGCGGGCACGACCTCTCCGACGCTGGATCTGGATGACTTCATGGGCATTCAGTTCACCACCGGTCCGGATGGCAAGCTGTATCAGCTGCCTGATCAGCAGTTTGCGAACCTCTACTGGTTCCGCAAGGACTGGTTCGACGATGAGGCAAACAAAGCCGCGTTCAAAGAGAAGTACGGCTATGATCTGGGCGTTCCGGTCAACTGGTCCGCTTACGAAGACATCGCCGATTTCTTTACCAACGATGTGAAAGAAGTCGACGGTACCGCGATCTATGGCCACATGGATTACGGCAAGCGCGCACCTGACCTGGGTTGGCGTATGACCGACGCGTGGCTGTCGATGGCTGGTGCTGGCGACAAGGGTGAGCCGAACGGTATCCCCGTTGACGAATGGGGCATCCGTATGGAAGCGGGCACCTGTAACCCTGTTGGCGCTTCTGTGTCGCGCGGCGGTGCTGCGAACGGTCCAGCTGCGGTCTATGCGATCCGCAAATGGGACGAATGGCTGCGCAACTATGCACCTCCAGGTGCCGCGTCTTATGACTTCTACCAGTCGCTGCCGGCGCTTAGTCAAGGCAACGTGGCCCAGCAAATCTTCTGGTACACCGCCTTTACCGCCGACATGGTGAAGCCGAAGTCCGAAGGCAACAACACCGTCGACGACGAAGGCACACCGCTTTGGCGGATGGCGCCGAGCCCGCATGGCCCCTATTGGGAAGATGGTCAGAAGGTTGGGTATCAGGACGTGGGATCCTGGACCTTCCTGAAGTCGACCCCTGCGGATCGTGCTCAGGCGGCTTGGCTGTATGCCCAGTTCGTGACATCCAAGACGGTCGACGTGAAGAAGTCCCATGTGGGTCTGACTTTCATTCGCGACAGCTCGGTCAACCACGAGTCGTTCACCGAACGCGCGCCCAAGCTGGGTGGTTTGGTCGAGTTCTATCGCTCACCTGACCGCGTGGCATGGTCGCCGACCGGCATCAACGTGCCGGATTATCCAAAGCTGGCCCAGATCTGGTGGCAGCAGATCGGTGACGTGAACTCGGGTGCCTTCACTCCGCAAGAAGCGATGGATCGTCTGGCCGAAGAGATGGACATCACAATGGGCCGGATGCAGGCCGCGGATGAAAGCGCCGGTGTCTACGGCGGTTGTGGTCCGCGCTTGAACGAGCCGCAGGATGCGTCCTTCTGGCTGGAAAAGCCGGGTTCGCCAAAAGCCAAGCTGGAGAACGAAAAGCCGCAAGGCCAGACCGTCAACTATGACGAACTGGTTCAGCGCTGGCAGTCCCAGTAAGCGTAAACTCGTAGGCCGGGCTCAGACCCGGCCTACCCCCAAATACCCCCAGAGAACACCAGATGATCGAACTTCAAGACGCGACCAAACGAGTCGGCAACGTCATCCATATCAAACCCACGAATCTGACGCTGCAAACAGGCCATTTCAATGTGTTACTGGGTGCCACCGGTTCCGGGAAAACATCACTGATCAAGATGATGGCTGGACTGGATCCGATCGCCACAGGCAAAGTCCTGATGGACGGTCAGGACGTGACTCGGCTGAATACGCAGAAGCGTAAGATCAGTCTGGTGCACCAGTTTTTCGTCAATTACCCCCATATGAGCGTTTTCGACAACATTGCCTCGCCCCTGCGCGTGGCAGGCATGGCGAAAAGCGAAATCGAAGGCCGCGTGGAAGAGGCCGCTGATCTGCTGCAGCTGCGCCCGATGCTGCAGCGCCGCCCGCACGAGCTGTCGGGTGGACAACAACAACGCACCGCTTTGGCCCGCGCGATTGCCAAGGAAAGCCGGGCCGTGTTCCTTGATGAACCCCTTGCCAATCTGGACTACAAACTGCGCGAAGAGCTACGCGAGCAACTTCCTGATCTTTTTGCCGGACGCGGGGCCGTTGTGGTCTATGCGACTTCAGAACCGGAAGAAGCATTGCTGCTCGGTGGTCATACCGCTCTGATGGCAGACGGCCGGGTCACCCAATTTGGGCCAACCGCTGATATCTACCGCAATCCGGAAAACATCGCAGCCGCACGTGTGTTCTCGGATCCGCCCATCAACGTCGCGCATATCATCGTCTCGGGTGCGCAGGCGCAACTTGCAGGGGGCGGTGGATGGGCCGTCACCGGCATCGCAGACGGTGAATACACAGTTGCGGTACGCCCGCATCGCGTGACGCCATTCCGCACATCGGACGCAGATGTAGAACTGACCGGGCGTGTGATCGTGACCGAGCTATCCGGATCTGACTCCAGTGCGCATTTCCAACATGGGAACGACGCATGGGTTTCATTGGCGGCGGGCGTACATCCCTATCAGGTTGGCGAAGACCATAGTTTCTATATGAATCCGGCCCATTGCCGGTATTTCGGCCAAGACGGCAAAAGGGTGGCCTGACATGGCACAGATCAAGCTTTCAAACCTTCGACACAGCTATATGCCATCGCCGCAAGGCCCCGAGGATTATGCGCTGAAGGAAATCGACGTCACTTGGCGCGATGGTGGGGCCTATGCGCTGCTGGGGCCATCAGGCTGCGGCAAGTCTACGCTGCTGAACATCATCTCGGGCCTGCTGACACCCTCCGAGGGGCAGATCCTGTTTGATGACCGCGACGTGACCGCCCTGCCCCCTGATCAGCGCAACATTGCGCAGGTTTTTCAGTTTCCAGTGATCTACGACACGATGACCGTAGGCGAGAACCTAGCCTTTCCTCTGAAAAACCGGGGCGTTGACGCGGTAACCATCAAGCGGCGTGTTGATGAGATTGCCGAAATGCTGGATGTCGCGGATATGCTGGGCACCAAAGCCTCTGGCCTGAGCCCGGACAACAAGCAAAAAATTTCGATGGGGCGCGGACTGGTGCGCGATGACGTGAATGCGGTGATGTTTGATGAGCCGCTGACCGTGATCGACCCGCATCTGAAATGGAAACTGCGGTCCAAATTGAAAGAGCTGCACCAGCGCGTAAAAGCCACAATGATCTACGTCACCCACGACCAGACCGAGGCGTTGACTTTTGCTGATGAAGTCGTGGTCATGCAGGATGGTGAAGTGGTTCAGATTGGTACGCCGGTTGAACTGTTCGAGCGGCCTCAGCATACATTCGTTGGTCACTTTATCGGCTCGCCCGGCATGAATGTCTTGCCCTGCGAGACAAAGGGCGATCGCGCTATTTTCGAAGGGCATGAAGTGGCCTTGGAAGGTCCGACCCATGGTGAAGGTGGTCGCACCGATCTAGGAATACGCCCGGAATATGTAGGCTTCGGCCAATCCGGCATACCGGCACATGTCACCAAAGTGGCCGATATCGGGCGCCATTACGTGGTCAGTGCCATGGTTGGGAACACGCCGATCAAGGCCGTCACCGAACACAATGCGCCCGAACAAGGCTCGATGGTCTTTCTGCAATTCAAACCCGAGCAGTCCCGCGTCTATCGCGACGGCTGGATCGCAACGCAGGAGCGGGCCCAATGAGAACAATAAACCAAAGAGCATGGTTCTTTGTCCTGCCAGTTCTGGCACTGGTCGCGTTCAACGCGCTGGTGCCAATGATGACGGTGGTCAACTACTCGGTGCAGGAGACCTTCGGCAATAACCAGTTCTTCTGGGAAGGGCTGGGATGGTTCGAACAAATCCTGCGCTCCGACCGCTTTCAGGCCGCTTTGGGGCGACAGTTCCTGTTTACCTTCATGATCCTGATCATCGAGGTGCCGCTGGGCATCATTGTTGCCCTGTCGATGCCGCGCAAAGGCTTTTGGGTGCCGGTCTGTCTGGTGCTGATGGCTCTGCCGATGCTCATCCCCTGGAACGTCGTCGGCTCGATGTGGAACATCTTTACCCTGCCCAAAATCGGTCTGCTGGGGTATTTTCTGAATGACGTGCTGGGCATCAATTATGACATGACACAGCAGCCATTGTCGGCCTGGATCACTGTCATCATCATGGATGTCTGGCACTGGACTTCGCTGGTGGTTCTACTGTGCTATGCGGGTCTGGTTTCGATCCCGGACGCCTATTATCAGGCGGCCAAGATCGACGGTGCAAGCCCGTGGTCAGTGTTCCGGTATATCCAGTTACCCAAGATGAAGACGGTTCTGACAATCGCCATCCTGCTGCGGTTCATGGACAGTTTCAACATCTACACCGAACCCTTCGTTTTGACTGGCGGGGGTCCCGGAAACTCGACCACCCTACTGTCGATCGACCTTGTGAAGATCGCGCTGGGACAGTTCGACCTTGGCCCTGCGGCTGCGATGAGCTTGATCTATTTCGCCATCACACTGCTGGTCTCATGGGTCTTCTACACTCTGATGACAAAGGATGACGCCGAATGAAAAAGCGCTCCCTCATCCCGATCCTCTATATCGCGTTCCTGATGTTGCCGATCTATTGGCTAGTGGCGATGTCCTTCAAGACCACGAACGAGATCCTGTCGGGCTTTTCTCTGTTCCCGCAGACCTTTACGCTGGAAAATTACATCACGATCTTCACAGACCCGACGTGGTATTGGGGCTACATCAACTCGATCACCTATGTGACGCTGAACACGGTACTTTCCGTCTGTGTCGCCCTGCCAGCGGCCTATGCGTTCTCACGCTATCGGTTCCTAGGGGACAAGCAGTTGTTCTTCTGGCTGCTGACCAACCGGATGGCACCGGCTGCGGTGTTCGCCTTACCGTTCTTTCAGCTCTATTCGTCAATCCAGTTGTTTGACACCTATCTGGCGGTGGCGCTGGCGCATACGCTGTTCAACGTGCCGCTAGCGGTGTGGATTTTGGAAGGGTTCATGCGTGGCATCCCCAAGGAGTTGGACGAAACCGCTTATGTGGACGGGTATTCCTTTCCGCGCTTTTTCGTCACGATATTCCTGCCAAATATCAAAGCGGGCGTAGGCGTCGCGGCATTCTTCTGCTTCATGTTCTCATGGGTCGAAATGCTGTTGGCAAAGACTCTGACAGCGGTCGAGGCCAAACCCATCGCTGCCGTAATGACCCGAACCGCGTCCAGCGCCGGGTACGAATTGGGCCTACTGGCCGCCGCCGGGACGCTGACCATCATCCCCGGCGCCATCGTCATCTGGTTTGTCCGCAACTACATCGCGCGTGGTTTCGCGATGGGGCGTGTATGAGGTTCGATATGCGTAAACTGCTTTTGATCCCCTTTCTGATCCCCGGTTCGGCCTTGGCGCAAGCACAGGCCGGGTGGGGAAGTGTGGGTCAGCCCGAAGAAAAAGAGTTTTCCTGGACCGCGCCCTTGTGGCCGGATTTCTGGATGGCGTGGACACCGGCGACCCTGGCCGTATTTGTCGGCATCTTTTCAGCCATCGCTCTGATCGGTCTGCTGGAAGGGTTCAAATACCGCGACGGGATTGAACGGCGCGGCGTTCTGGGCTTGACTACCACATTGGGCGACCGGCTGTTCATCACGTTGCTTGGGGCAGCTTACATTTTTCTGGCCTGGTTAGGGCTAGTCGGGCAACCGGTCTGGACACCGCTGTTCCTGTCCATCGGCTGGGGCGTTTTCGTGTTCTGGAAAGTTTAGGCTTTGCGAAACCATCAAAGGATGCTTGTCTGTCAGGCACAGGAAAAATGACGGCACTGGGATCAATGCGAAAGAAAAAGACGACAAACCTGCTGACCGAGGTCGAACTGGAGTTCATGAACGAACTCTGGGCTCTGGGTCAGGGCTCGGTGCGTGATGTACTGGACCGGCTGCCACCAGATCGGAACCTGGCCTATACGTCAGGGGCAACAATCCTTCGCATTCTTGACGAAAAAGGCTTTGTAGAAAGTCGCAAAAACGGCAAGACCCTGAGTTATACGCCGCTTCTGGAAAAGGATAGGTATCAGGCGCGTTCACTGCAGAACCTGTCACGAACCCTGTTCGATGACACACCAGCCACGCTGGTTGCACGGTTGGTAGATGACGCCGGTCTGAGCGAGGCAGATCTTGAGGATATTCGGGCACTGGTAGAGAGGAGACTGCAAAATGACAGCGGTTAAACCGGTTCTCGACGCATTTCTCGAACTGAATCTGGTTCTTGCCTTAGCGGCTATTGTATGGATCGCGGCAAGATACGTGGTTTCAATGACGCAGATGCGACACGGGTTTGTTGCACAGCTGCGCGCATTGAAAATTCTGTGTCTTTGCGTACTGCTCAGCCCCCTTTTGGCAATCGGGGCTGGTTTGGTCATGGCGATGTATTCCGTTGAAGGCGGGGTCGCCATTGGGGATCTTGCCGTTGCCGCCTATCTGCGTGGCGATATCGCCATGCCCGCCACCCAGTTCGAGGCCCTGCTCAATACCCGGCAAAGGTGGATCGAACAGACCCTTGCAGGAGAAAACCCGATTATATCGGCAATCTTGGTGGTAATGGCGCTCTATTCTGCGGTCTGCATCCTGCGCATTATCCGTGACGGTTTGGCAATCCGAGGCATTGTTCGCTCCAGCTATCTGTGGCGAAGCTCGGAAAAGGTCGATATCCGCCTGTCCGACCGGGTCACAGTCCCCTTCGCCGTTCGCGGTTTGTGGCGCAGGCATGTGGTATTGCCCAGCCATCTGCTCAACACCCCCAGCGATATGCGGTTTGCCCTTGCACACGAGCTGCAACATGTAAGGGCTGCCGATGTTGAATGGGAACTGGGGTTCGAGCTTTTGCGGCCGTTCCTGTTCTGGAACCCGGCATATCTGATTCTCAAGTTTCAATTCGATCGGCTGCGCGAGCTGGCCTGTGATCAATCCGTCGTTTCGCGCCGTGAAATCAACGCGGTCGAATACACGTCCTGCCTGCTGAACTATTGCTCCAATTCAGTAATGCGCGGCAGCCCGCGTGTATTGAACGTAGCATTGGTTAAAGGGGGCAAGGCCAAACGCGTCTTGCGTCAACGTGTGATTGCCCTGGCAGATGCCCCTGCAATCCAACCCACAATGCCCCCTCTGTTCTTTGCCTTAAGCGTGGCTTTTGCTGTGATATTGGCGTTAGGCGCTGCGTCATTGCAGCCTGTAGACGACTGGAGCCATGACAGGTTGATGCTGTCGACCGTTGTGAACCTTGAACGGTTGGAAGCCCGCAATCAGGGCAACTGACCCTTATTCGTGGGAAATAATTTCGAAGGATCTGCAGCGCGACGCACATTCTTGCAGCGAAGCCAATCCGCGTTTGCAGAAGAAAGAAATCGCAGGTTGCTTGGTGAAACAGGCTGAGTGGCGGTGCTGTCAGGCAAATTCGAACCAGTCTCAGTCTACCTCAGAAAGCTGAAAATTAGGCGAAACTAAATTGGCTCCACGCCGAAAGAGCGGCGGTTCAACTGAGTTTGAACTTGTCGCGTGAGTAAAGCTGCCGTTCATGATTGAAATGACTATGGACGGAAGTGTCGTCTGCGGCAAACTTTTGCAAACACCGCCTTTGCCGGAAGCAGAGCATCGCACGTTCTTTTCGCCGACGGAAGATGTGAATACTCAGCAAGATTGTTCTTCCAACGGTCGGTTTCTTGCCTTGAGGCATTTCCTATGACTTTCATCGCCGCGTCGTAAGAGTGCAACTTGTCAGTGACGACGAAACCTGACTGGCCGCATCGTTTCATCGCTTTCTTCAAGTGTAAAAGGGCCGCAACACGATCACGGCGCTTCGTGAAATAGATTTCCAGCACCTCGCCTTCATGGTCGGCTACCCGCCACAGGTGATATTGCTTGCCGTTGATCTTCAACAATAACCTTATTTAGATGCCGCTACCAGTTCGCGAAACATCGCATCCGATTTATGCGTTTTCGGCTAATTTCTGCGGCACAGATAGGGCCAAACCTATTCAACCAGAATCGAACGTACACCATCACTGCTAGACGAATGATCTCAGGGTTGGTTTTGAAGCAGAGAAAAAGTGAGCGTTTTTTTCATCAAGCGAAGCTACGAAACTGCCCTGCCTGTCTCAAGCCAATTTCCCTTAGCACCACCCGTTCAAATGTTCAGGGCTTGCGGATCGAATGGCACAAGAATCTCCTGATTTTCTGTACCTCGGATCAAAAGTTGGTTTCCCAGAGTTTCAACTGCAATCACCCTGGCTCCACTACACCAACGAAGCGCCCCGATGACATGTGTAACCTCAACTTGGCGATCGGGGTTTAGATGAATGACGCCGTGATCGTTGGGGGAACTGTTTTCGACATTTCCCAGGATGGGCGACGCGGCCCCCTCCTCAACCCCAAGGCAGGCGAAGTGGCGGCTCGACCAAGGAGCATAGTATCGACCACCGTTCGAATGCCACAACATCGTCATCGGCAAAGCCTGAGCCGATTTAAGCGACAGGAACATGTCGCCCTCCACGGGGCGAGTTACCGCGGTCCAACCCAATTCCTCATCAGGCGAATCCAATCCAACAACAAAGTCTTCACTCTGTGGAGACCATGGGTAGTTTGACAGATTCACTTCGCGGTCTTTCCCGGGAAAAGACGCCAACGTTTGGCTTTCAGCCGGATATCTAAGCGCTGAATAGCCTAATGCCGGATCAACTTCCTGTTCAACCTTAGGCGTTCTCCAACACTGCTTTCGAGAGGTATGGATGATCCCACCATTGGGCAAGGATACATTTGCGTGATTTGCAACCGGCATCGTGCCGTCGCCACCAATGAAAGTGTGACGCTGGTAGACGAATGGATGCTCAGGATGCAGTGTAATCTCTTTTTGCAGCCTAGCTCCATAGACCGTTCTGTCGAGCTCAGCGCGCAAATAGCTGTCGGTCTTTTCTTCTAGTCTCCAACGAGAGTTAGCTGGCCACCCATGCAGCGGCGATGTCCCCTCAGTTGACCCGAATGGGGCGCAGAAGAAATCACCGCCGAGTTTTTCCAAATGAGGAGCTATACCTTCGGGCATAACTTCGTCTGTGCCGACCCAAGGTGCGCGATGTAGTGGTGAAATCTCAGCGTTACCGTCGTACACACTGAAACTCTCGATCAACCCCAACTGCAAATCGAATGAAAGCCGGATGCCTGTTGCGGACAGCTCGATCACAAACCACTCCTAGCCCAAAAAATCATTCCACCAATACCATGACGCGACCATTTCCTACTCTGGTTTCGTAGGTGCGAAGATCTTCGCATACGGGCGCCCTCAAAGCTTTGCCCGTGCGATAGTCGAATAGCCCATTATGCTTGGGGCACTCTATCTCATTGTCCATCACCAGACCGTCCGATAAGTGCACTTGTTCGTGTGTACAGAGGCCGTCGGTGCAATAGAACTCTTTGTCCAAACTGCGAACAATCAAGTAGGTTCTACCGTCGTGGTCCCAACGAATGAGATCTTCTTCCTCAACATCGTCTACGGCGCATGCGTCAACCCAAGGCATTACGTTCCTCCTCGATCACCGATTTCTAACCCCGTGTTTCTCTCCGGAACTGCCAAGTGAAAATGTTCCCGATATGGGCGGGCCGTCGGCGGGAGAGACTTTCGTATGGCGTAACTCGGGTCAACACGCTGCTTCATGACAGAACCCATCATTTCTTTGTAGCCGTCCCAAATCGAAGTATTCGGCGGCGGCAGATCATCCTTGATCAGATCATGAAGCGCTGGAAGAGAGTAATACGGAACCATCGGAAACATGTGATGCTCAATATGGTAATTCATGTTCCAGTAAACCCAACGGCTTATCGGGTTCATATAAAGTGTACGTGAATTTAAACGGTGATCAAGAACGTTCTCCGCAAGCCCTCCATGCTGAAGCAACCCCGTCATTACAAAATGCCAACACCCATAGACCCGAGGACCTCCGATTAAGAGTATGGGGATCAGGGATTTCCATGCGGCCCCGGAGACAAGCAAAACAAATGAAATCAACAAGACGGCAACGTAGATTGCAATGTGAATCCGCGCCCAAAGGACCGCTTTGGGCCATTGGCTTTCCGGAATGTAATCCCGCTCTTCTTGCGACAAGTTTCCCATCGCATTTCGCGTCAGAACTTTGAGCGAGGTCCACGTTTCAACAATCCCCACAAACGCAAGCGCTTTCAGGACGAGGCTGATCGGGTGCATCCACGCTATTTCCGGATCGCGGCCAACAATGAGTGTATCGGTGTGATGCCGAGCGTGGCTCCAGCGCCAATTGACCGGGTTTCGCATAATCTGGAAGGACGCGATGTGGTACACGACGTCGTTCATCCAGCGGGTTCGAAACGCCGTTCCGTGTCCGCATTCGTGCCAACGGCTGTCGCAGGCCGAACCATACACGACACCGTATGCAAACCAGAAAGGCACGCAAAGCCAGCTACCCCAGAAGTACAGCCCGCTAGCCGCAAATACAAAGTGCAAAGCGATCCAGATCACTGTGTCACGAATGGCCGGCGCATCCCTGCGCTTCATAAGCGATTTCAGCTTCTTACGAGGAACATCGCTGTGGTACCACTCTGCGGCCGACAGACCGTTTTCTATCGCTTGACGCGTATTCGCACCAGTCAGGGAATAATCCCGAACAGTGAGTTCAGAGCCAATGGGTATGGTCGACTTACTCATTTCCCCTTTCTCCATCGCTCACAGCGCCACCCGCTTCTTCGTTGACTATAGCAAAGGCGCCTGAATTTTGACTTCGCTAATTGGGCGGCGCAGAGCTCGCCCGTGTTACAAGCTCTACGGGAAGCGCTGATTTCATTGGAAGCGCTTTGCCAGTGTTCGCCAACTGGCCCAGCAAAACCTCTGCCGCACGGCGTCCCAGTTGGTGTCGGTCCTGTCGGATTGTTGTCAGAGCCGGAACATAAGATCCTGACATTTCGATATCGTCGAAACCAACAACCGAAATGTCACCGGGCACCTTCAACCCACCCGCGACCAGCCCAGAAATCAACCCAAAGGCAACCATATCCGCAGCGCAGAACACCGCTGTTGGGCGCTCATCCATCGCAAGTATTCGTCTGGCGGCCTCATGTCCGGATTCCAGCGAGAAGTCTCCCCTGATAATCCACTCGGGCCGCGCTGGAAGCCCCAAGCGTGTCCGTTCTTCGACCACGCCCTTACGCCGAGCGGTCGTCAGAACATTCCCGTCGGGACCGGTAACATGCGCGATTTTTTTGTGGCCCAAATCATGCAGGTGCCTGATCGCCAATCGCGCACCTTCGGCGTTGTCGCTGGAAATCACCGGAAAGGCCTCGCCTTCCACCCATTCACACAAAAATACTATGCGGTCGCCGGCGCCGTATGTGACGCATTGCTGAAGTGCGGTCGAAGGAATGCCACCATCCAAAGAAATTGCGCCATCTATCCGGCCGTCTCGAAAGTACCCGGCAAGAGTTTCTTCCTGCAGCGGATTACTTTCGGTATCGGCAATCAGAACTGCATAGTCCGAGCCCGCAAACCCCTCACTGATACCGGCAAGTATGCCCGAATAGAAAGGTTTGCCGAGGTTGGGAACAAGGATCAGTACGGCCCCCGCCCTTTTCATCCGCAGGTTTCGGGCCGCCTGATTAACGCGATATCCCGTCTCGCGAATAGCATCCAAAACAGCACCACGTGTTGATTTTGACACCAGATCGGGATTGGACAGAACTCGACTGACAGTGGCTGTCGACACCTGCGAAACACGTGCGACGTCCTGTATTGTGGCGGGTTTGGGTATCTTGCTCATTGCTTGGCAGTCGATTTCTGGCTTGACTCGAATCTCATGTGATGCCGATTATGTAATCGATTACATAATTTGGAAAGTAGGTTTTTCCCAAAATGTAATCGATTGCAGTAACGATTTCGCCAAACGAGGGAAACTGATGGCATCCGAATTCAAACGCAACAAAAGCCGGGTTCTTTGATGGTTTCGAAGGTCGCATTCGACTTTGCCGGGGCAAAGGTCCTGGTGATCGGTGCCAGCCGAGCCGGCATTGGTGCCGCTATTGCAAGAGAATTCCAGGACTCGGGTGCCACAGTGGAGATTACCGGTGTGGAACCGCAATGCGTCGAAGAGGACGCCGCCCGGTTTGACTACATTCAACTGGATGTAACCAACACCGAGGAAGTCTACAATTTTGCAGGTGAGCGGGACCATATTGACGTCTTGGTAAACTGTGCGGCGGTGACTCGACGCGGTGAAGAAATGGCACCTGAGTTCTTTTCCCACGTGCTGGACGTAAATCTGACCGGGTCTTTTCGCTGCGCCGAAGCGCTGCACCCTGCCCTTTCGGTCGCGAAAGGGCGCGTCATAAATGTGGCCTCTATGTATGCGCGTTTTGGGTCACCTCTCAACCCAGCCTATGGCGCGTCAAAAGCCGGCGTGGAACAACTAACAAAATCACTGGCGATTGCGTGGGCCAAAGACGGTATTCGGGTGAACGCGATCGCGCCCGGGTTCATCGTGACCGAGCAATCGGCGAAAGCCCGAAAAGACGCCAGTTTCTCAACCGCTGTAGAAGCACGCACACCCTTGGCACGCTGGGGTCACCCAGAAGATATCGCTGGAACAGCCTTGTTTCTCGCATCCGATGCGGCAGCCTTTGTGACCGGTGCCTGCGTGATCGTGGACGGAGGGTATTCGGTTGTTTGACAGGAGCGCACGATGAGTGACTTCGCAAAAATCCGCGCTGCGGTGATCGGGACCGGCTTCATAGGAACAGTGCACGTTCAGGCGCTTCGGCGTCTGGGCGTGGACGTAAGAGGTGTTCTTGGGTCATCGCCAGAGCGCGGAAGGGAACGAGCGCGGGCAATGAGCGTAGCCCGGGCTTATGACTCTCTGGAGGATCTGTTGGCGGATGAAAACATCGATATAGTGCACGTAACGACCCCTAACCACGCACACTATCCGCAAGTGAAATCGATCCTAGCTGCGGGCAAACACGTCATCTGCGAGAAACCACTTGCCATGACGTCCGTAGAAAGCGCCGAGATGGTCGACCTAGCCAAGGCTTCTGGCAAGGTTGCAGCGGTTTGTTACAACATTCGCTTTTATCCGCTGAACCAACAAGCCCACGGCATGGTAATGGCCGGGGATCTGGGTGATATCCGTTTTGTTACCGGGCACTACCATCAGGACTGGCTTGCCAAGCCCAACGACTGGAACTGGCGGCTGGAAAGCGAAATGGGTGGTGTGTTGCGTTCGGTCGGTGACATTGGAACGCACTGGGTTGACCTGACGAGCTTTGTCACAGGCTTGAAAGCGGCATCGGTCATGGCGGAACTGACAACCTTCCTTCCGGAACGCCAGAAACCTCTTGGCCCAGTTGAGACATTTACCAGCGGAACCGGCGAAACCGAGACTGTGCGCATCGATACCGACGATGCTGCCATGATCCTTATCCGATATGAGAACGGAGCGCGGGCCGTGATGAGCACATCCCAGGTGAATATGGGGCGAAAGAATTCATTGCAATGGGACATCGCCGGAGCAAATGCCAGTGCGGCTTGGGACAGTGAAACTCCTGATCAACTGTTCATTGGGCATCGTGACGCGCCCAACCAGACCCTGATGCGTGACTTCACCTTGATGAACGGTCCGGGGATCGCAGCCGCCACCTTGCCGCCCGGGCATGTCGAAGGGTTCGCAGATTCATTCTTCAACTTTTTCCGGGCGGTCTATGCCGACGTCATCGCGGGCGGGCGGCAACAAGGCAGCACATGGGCCACATTTGAGGACGGCCACTACGAGATGCAGTTCTGCGATGCAGTCGTGAAGTCGGCGAGTGAGAGCCGCTGGGTCGATTTGAGCGAGATTTGAGGGCGATGACATGAAACTGGGCTTACTGACTGCACCATTCGAAAACTCTCAATTGACTGAGGTGGCGGCCTGGGCCGGTTCCAATGGGTTTTCGGCGATGGAGGTCGCCTGCTGGCCATCGTCAGGTGGCGAACAACGGCGCTATGCGGGAACCAGCCACATCAACGTAGATGGCCTTTCTGCGGATCAGGGCACTGAAATTGTTGGGCAACTCGGCGATCAGGGGGTCGAGATTTCGGGTCTGGGGTACTATCCCAACCCGCTCCACGCCGATGAAGAGCATCGGGTTGAAGTTATTGGACATCTTAACAAAGTAATCTCCGCCGCCGGTGTTATGGGCATCAAAGTTGTCAACACA
Source organism: Ruegeria sp. YTSA105 (assembly GCF_059610225.1). Lineage (NCBI taxonomy): Bacteria > Pseudomonadati > Pseudomonadota > Alphaproteobacteria > Rhodobacterales > Roseobacteraceae > Ruegeria > Ruegeria sp. YTSA105. The sequence continues at coordinate 195,687 of NZ_JBXWNE010000006.1, read as the reverse complement.
TTCGTCGGCGGAGATCGCACTCTGCATCTAGACGCAAACTGGGAGCGTGCCACTGAAATTTTCGATCCGATCGTGAAGCATGCACAAAACTCTGGTGTGCGTCTGTGCTTTGAGAACTGCCCGATGATCTTCAGCTATGACGAATGGCCCGGGGGTCACAACATTGCTTACTCGCCAAGAATCTGGCGGCGGATTTTTGAAGAATGGGGCGATGCGGTTGGCATGAACTTCGATCCTTCACATCTGATCTGGCAGTTCATCGATCAGACACGGTTCATCAAGGAGTTCGGTCCTCACATGGCTCATGTCCATGCCAAAGACGTGATGGTTGATGAGGACGGGCTTTATGAGAACGGTGTGATGTCTACCGGCATGGGATGGCAAATCCCACGGCTTTGCGGGCTGGGCGATGTGGACTGGTCCGGTTTCTTTTCCGGCCTGTACCGCGCCGGATACGACGGTCCGATCATTATCGAACATGAAGACAGATTGTTCGAAGGGACTGACGAAAAGGTCAAGCGGGGTTTTCTGCTGGCCCGGGATGTCCTGTCACCATTCATCAAGTGAAGAAATTATCAAATTTGAAATGACTAAAACTGGGAGGAAACTAAAATGAAGAACCTACTTTATGGTGTTGCTGCTCTTGCAGTTTCAGCGTCTCTTTCAACTGCGGCGATGGCTGACGGGCACAAGCAATACACAATCGGAGTGTCCAACACCGTTCAAGGCAATGGCTGGCGCGAACAGATGATTTGCGCCATGCGTGCCCAAGCTCTGGTCGAAGCCGATGTGACAAACCTGATCGTCGCGCATCGCAACACTGATTCAGCCGGGCAACTGGAAGACATCAACAACCTCATCGAAGCGGGTGTAGACGCCATTGTGCTGAACCCATCCAACCCGGATGCTTTGAATTCGGCACTGGAAAAAGCAATGGCGCAAGATATCGTCATTGTTGCCGTGGATGCCGGTGTTTCGGCTGAAGGCGCCTACATTCTTTCGAACAATCAAGAAGAATACGCCTATCTTGGCGCCAAGTGGTTATTTGAACAGCTCGGTGGCAAAGGTGACGTTGTCTATATGCGAGGCATTGCTGGCGTCTCAGCCGATACTGACCGCGACAACGGCTTTAAACGCGCGTTGGCAGAACACCCCGATATCAATGTGGTGCATGAAGTTTTCACCGGCTGGCAGCAAGACCAGGGTAAGCAACAGATCTTTGATTACCTGGCCACCGGCATCCCGTTTGACGGTGTCTGGACCAGCGGCATCGACAACGTAATCGTCGATGCGTTCACCGAATCCGGGGCACCTTTGGTGCCGATCGTCGGCGCAGACAACGCGGGCTTTGTTCAATACTTGACCGAGGTTGAGGGATTGAACGGCGCGGCAGTGACAAATCCTGGCTCAGTCGGCGGCGCAGGCATTGCTCTGGCTGTCGACATTCTTAACGGCAAGGCACCTGAGAACAAAACCGTTCTTGTAGATCCTGTGCTTTGGGAGAATGCGACGGACGCAGGCCGTGAAACGATCACAGCGGCTCAGAATCCTAACCTTGACCCAGAGTGGCCCGTATCAGTGACCGTTCCCGGCTGGACCGACTACACGATGGAACAAATCATCGACTGTAAGGGACCCGGCGAAGGTTGATCCGAATTGACTGGCCTTCCGCCTTTAGCTGGGCGGAAGGCAAAACCAACCCACTCGGCATTCAAGGACTTCCATGAGCAGCACACCACTTCTCGACGCGTCTGACGTGGCCAAAAGTTTTGGCGCCGTACGGGCGTTGACCAATGCGCACCTCACGGTTGCTGAAGGCGAGATCGTCGCCTTGATGGGCGCAAATGGTGCTGGCAAGTCCACTTTCGTCAAGATCATTACCGGTGCCCTTAAACCCGACGCTGGACAGGTATTGATCAGAGGCAAACATGCGTTTGTCGGAAGCCCCGCCGAGGCGCGCCGTTCCGGTTTGGTGCCGGTTTATCAAGAACCCTCACTCATACCTGATCTCGACGTATCCGACAATCTTCGGCTGACAGACACACCTGTTGATCAGTTTCAAAATTGGGTTACAGAACTTGGCATCGAAGGTCTGAAACTATCGGCAATGATTGGCGACCTGCCACTTGCTACGCTGCGCATCCTCGATCTGGCACGCGCTTTGGCTGTTGAACCTGATGTCCTCTTGCTGGACGAAATGACCGCGGCGCTGCCGACGGATCTGGTTGAACGCGTATTGAAGACCGTAAGGCGCAAAGCAAATGACGGGATGGGTGTGATCTATGTTTCTCACCGTTTCACCGAGATTTCGGAACTCTGCGATCGGGCCACTGTGTTGCGGGATGGCATGTCTGTCGGAGATCTCGACATTGAAGCCGGCGTAGAAGAACGCGTGGTCGAATTGATGCTGGGTCAGAAGATTGACATTGGAACACGTCAGATCCTTCGAGCAAATGAACCACAGGCTAAGACACCGCGCCTAGGCATTAAGTCACTGGCTTTTGAGCCCAGTTTCTCGGATGTTTCGTTCGACTTATTCCCCGGCGAGGTCCTAGGGGTGATCGCGCTTGAGGGTCAGGGGCAGGATGAGCTGTTTGAGGTTCTGGCGGGCTTTGATCGCCCGTCTTCAGGATCGATGGAAGTTGATGGAAAGCCCGTAAACTTCGCCCACCCCGCCGACGCCATTGCCGTCGGGATAACTTTCGTTCCGGGCGATCGTTCAGACGCTCTGCTGGCGCAAAGGTCAGTTAAAGAAAACATCGCTCTGCCATTTTCTGCCCGGCTCAAGAACTGGGGACCAATAAAACTGCGGCATGAGCGCGATCGGGTCGCTTATGCGGTCGAGAAACTGCAGATCGACACACGCGCGCAGGGCGAGGTGCAAAGGCTTTCAGGTGGCAACCAACAGAAAGTCACCATTGGTCGTTGGCTCGCGACAGGTGTCGAAACCCTGCTTCTATTCGATCCGACCCGTGGCATCGATGTGCGCACAAAACGCCAGATTTACCCGCTTGTCCGTGAGTTGGCAGATCAAGGAGCGGCGGTTCTATTCTACACGTCCGAGTTGGAAGAAATCCCACTTGCCTGTGACCGCGCGGTCGTAATCTTCAACGGTCGTGTGGTTGATGTGATTGATGCCGCTGACGCGGATGAACAAACACTGATGCGTGCGGCCTATGGCCTGACCGAGACGGAGGGCGCGGCGTGAGCGTGGCCATCCGAAAACACGCATGGGTCATGGGGTTAGCGATTCTTCTCATGGTCCTTTTGACCATCACAAAATTGATACAGCCAACTTTCGGTGCGTCAGGACTGGAGAGTATTGCCCGCGCCGCCCTGCCCTTTGCTTTCGCAACCGCCGGTATGGCCATCGTCGTAATTGTCGGCGGTATCGACCTGTCTGTAGCGTCTATGATGGCGGTCTGTGCTGTGACTGCAGCCGTTCTGATGGAGCGCATGGCCGGTGTACCGGCCTTGTTTATCGTGTTGGGGGTCGGGTTTTTGATGGGGTTGATCAATGGTCTTTTGATCGTTGTAACGCGCGTGCCCGACATCGTTGTGACACTCGCCATGCTGTTTGTCTGGGAAGGCGTCGCGCTGTTGATACTTGAGACACCGGGCGGCGCGACTGCAGATTGGCTGGAACAGGCAATACGCGGTCAGTTTCTATTCGACGGGCTGCCTAAGGCATTGCTCATCGTTGCCTTTGGCATCGCTGTTGTCTGGTTGCCGATCCGGCGCTCCAAACTCGGGCTCTCGATTTACGCCACCGGATCAGACGAGCTTGCCGCCTTCCGTTCTGGTGTTTCAGTGGGAAGAACAAAGATAGCAGCCTATGCGCTATGCGGGCTGTTTTGTGCCATGGGCGGTTTAAGCCTCGCTGCGCTGACCGGGATTGGAGAGCCGGTACCGGGGCCATATCTTATGGCCTCGGTCGCGGCCGTAGTACTTGGCGGCGTCGTACTGGGCGGAGGCAAAGGCAGTCTGCTTGGGCCGATCATCGCGGTGTTCATTTTGCGGATCATTCGAACGATCCTGACATTGCTGGCCGTCGATCCAAACGTGACCACAATTATCGAAGGCACAATTATGGTTCTCGTCGTTATGTTGGGCACGGCGGCTTCACTAAAGGGAGCCCGCCGATGAGCATGGACACCATAGATCCACCGATGGTCCGCTTTGGCCGTTATCTGCGCGACAACCCAATTATTCCGCTATTGGTCTTCCTTGTCCTGATGATCGCTGTGCTGGAAGTATTGCGGCCAGGTATCGTTACCCCGGTCCGAGCAGGTCGGGATGGGCTGATTTCAACCTTTTGGGTTGGCAACCTGATCAAGTTCGCAATTCCATTGGCGATGCTTGCGGCTTGTCAGGTGCTGACAATGCTAACCGCAGGAATTGATCTCTCGGTCGGGGTAGTTGCCACCGTGTCAGCCTTCGTTTGCGCAACACTTAGTGCGATTTGGGGCGTGACACCTGCAGTATTGATCGCGCTGTCAGCTGGCCTAGTTGTGGGCGTTGTAAATGGCATCGGCGTGGGATTGGTCCGGGTCCATCCATTGATCATGACCCTAGGAACAGGGTTAATCGCCACCGGATGTCTGCAGGTCTATCAACGCCTCGTTATCAATGCTGGCACCGAAATCCCCGCCTTCCTTGCCTGGCTCGGAACCGGCCGCACCGCTGGAATGCCGAATGGCCTTTTTGTATTCATCCCGTTTGCGCTCTTTATCCTGTGGCTGATGCGCTATACAGGATTTGGTCGGCTGCTGTTCGCCCTAGGCTCCAATGAGCAGGCCGCTAAGCTGTCCGGGGTCCGAGCATGGCAGGTCTATCTGGGGCTCTACGTGCTTTCAAGTTTGATCGCTGCGCTGGCTGGCTTGCTCTATCTCGGCATGATCCGTCAAACTTCGCTGAGCCTTGCCAACCCCTTGTTGTTACCCTCTGTCGCTGCGGCGGTGATTGGCGGCACATCAATCTTCGGAGGTCGTGGCAGTTTCGCAGGTGCGATTGTGGGCGCACTTATTCTGCGTGTGCTGGATACTATGCTAACATTGATGCAAATGCCGGAAGGTGCGCGCACGGCCCTGTTTGGGCTGATCATTCTTGCAGTTACCGCACTCTACGTCAGGATTACCGGCACGCGCTAAAGGGAGTTTCCAATGGCCAAATTCCGGATCGTCGGCATCAGTTTCGATCACATGCATATGGGTGACCTGCTTCGGATGGTGCACGATCATCCAGACGCTGAAATCGCCGGTATATTCGATCCTGATTGGGACAAGATGAAGGCAGCGGCAACCGCATTCAGCATTCCCGAAGATCGGATCTTTACCGACTTCGACACATGCATGGCTGCGGGACCCTACGACATGGCAATTCTTTGTGTGGCAACGGCTCAGCATACGGAATATACTGAACGTCTGGCCTCTTACGACCTGCATGTTTTTGTCGAAAAGCCCTTTGCCGCATCTTCTGATGATGCGCGCCGTATGATGGCTGCAATGGATAGGACCGACAAACAGTTGATCATCAACTGGCCATTACGATGGGTCGAAAGCCACGTCACGGCCAAACGGTTGATTGATGAGGGGATGATCGGCAACCTGCGCGAAGTGCATTTCTACGACGGAAATCGCGGCCCCCTATACCATCTGGCCGACAAGGTCGAAGTCACCCCGGACGAGGTTGAGCGTCAGAAACCGAACTCATGGTGGTATAAGCGGGCATCGGGCGGTGGGTCGCTGTTGGATTACCTTGGCTACGGTGCGACGCTTGGAACCTGGTATTTAGGGGGAAAGGAGCCGATCGAGGTGACATGCACAGTCGATGAGACACCGGGGATTGAGGTCGATCAACACGCCATTGCCGTTTGCCGTTATGAAACCGGGCTCTCAAAAATGGAAACGCGCTGGGGCACCTTCACCGACCCGTGGACAACGCAACCTCAACCAACTTGCGGATTCGTCTTTGTGGGCACAGACGGCACCATTTCATCGCCCGATTATGCCGATCACATAACGGTTCAAACCCGCACACGACCTGACCGGCACGAGATACCAGTGACTCCGCTACCGTTAGGTGAACGAAATGCGATTGAGTACGTCCTTGACTGCATATCCAGAGAAATCCCGGTCAAAGGGCCGCTGGATCCAGCACTTTGCCTGACAGCGCAACGGATCGTCGATACGGCGCTCCGCTCGGCATATGAAAAACGAACACTTGGGTTACTCGCATGACCGCAGACAGTGCCAATACGGACCAATACGCACTAAAATCTGCGCATCTGCACGAAATCGATGCGCCGGATCTGCAGTATCTTCCACCAATGCCTCGACGCTATAGACCCCGGATAGGGGTAATTGGTACGGGTGGGATTTCTGCAAGCCATCTTGATGCCTACCGAACAGCAGGCTGGGACGTCGCCGCAATCTGGAACCGTACACGCGCGAAGGCTGAAGAAAAAGCTTCTGTATACTGCCCGTCTGCCCGCATCGAAGATGACTGGGAGACGCTTCTTGCCGATAGCGAGATCGACGTTGTCGATGTCACGCTGCACCCCGAACATCGTGTGCCAATTATCAAAGCTGCCTTGCAAGCGGGCAAACACGTGCTCAGCCAGAAGCCTTTTGTTACCGACCTCGATCTGGGTAATGACCTTGTGAAGCTGGCAGATGATCAAGGCGTTAAACTAGCGGTAAACCAGAACGGTCGTTGGGCCCCGCACCTGTCCTGGATGCGTGAGGCGGTTTCAGCCGGATTGATCGGTGATGTTCTGTCGGTCCATATCTCAATTCACTGGGATCACAGCTGGACTGCAGGTACCCCGTTTGACGAGGTCGACCATCTGATACTTTACGATTTCGGCGTGCATTGGTTCGACTTTCTTGCGTCTCTTGTCGGAGACAGAGCAGAAAGCGTCTTTGCAACCGCTACATCTGCACGCGGCCAGGCCAACAAAGTGCCTCTGATGTCGCAGGCGCTGGTTCGTTTGGACCAGGGCCAAGCAAGCCTGGTTTTTGACGGGGGCGTTCCCTATGGGCCTCGCGATACTACATACATTGCAGGTACAACCGGTAGCCTGACATCAGTTGGACCGGATCTGTCGACGCAATCTGTGACACTTGAGACAGCGCACGGCATTGCGCGGCCTGCACTCGAAGGACAATGGTTCAACGACGGGTTTCGTGGCGCCATGGGGGAGCTTCTTTGTTCAATTGAAGACGACCGAGAGCCCTCAACATCTGCAAGAACCAACCTAAAATCATTGGCCATCGTTCTCGCCGCGGTTGCTTCGTCTAAACGCAAAAGGGAGGTCGAGATAGGAAGCATTAGGCTCAGGACACATAGCGAATAGATGACCAAAGCGGCGAGAGCGATTTCTGAGAGGAAGACTTTGAGACACCTGTCGAACCGCGTCGCCAGTCCTTCAATCTGCCAAACATGATCTCAATCCGATTGCGACGTTTGTAGCGGCACTTGTCGTATCGGACAGTTGTCTTGCGCTGTTTGCGGCCTGGGATGCACGCGCGTATCCCTTTGTCTTTCAACGCTTCTCTGAACCAATCGGCATCATATCCGCGCTCACCCAGCAACCATTCGACATTTGGCGGGCTGCTGACCAATGCCCTCGCGCTAATGTAGTTGCTGACCTATCCGGCAGTGACAGACAGATCCCAGGGGCTTCATTCGCCATCGTGCTTGAACCAATAGCGCAAAAGGGCTCTTCTGTCACAAACCGCATGCAACTTTGTGTTCATGCCGCCCTTGGTGCGCCCGATCAGACATGTACACCGCTCATTTTGAACGCGATGATTCACGCAGCCAAACGGAGATCAATGGGCCTAAATTGTTGTTGTCGCGTGATGTCTTCCACTGAAGCAGAATATACTCCAGCATAGTCCGCGCAGTCTCCAGACCGGTTGCTGAGCAGAAGATTGGTGATGTCCTGAGCCGCGTTCTGAGCATGAGTTTGAACGGCAGTAAATCCTGTAAGAAGCGCGCTGAATGTCAAAACACTCACTCGCATGGTTCGATCTCCTTAGGGTTTTCAGAAATCCAAAAAAATGTTGCTCGATGGGAGTTGATGTCAGTCATCCTATCCTCAAAACGCGACGCGGTCCCCTCCTTTCAAGCCCAGGATTTCTCTCGCTTCATCGGGAGTTGCGACCTGACTGCCTTTCTCTCACCGAAGATTCAGGCCGCGATTCTCGACGGCACCCGGCCGCCCGAACTCACACTCAAGCGTCTGGTCAGCGTTACCCACGCACTTGATTGGGCCGAACAGGAATGTCGTTCGACTTTTGACACCTCAAGAACCGGCCTCCCAGATACAGGGTTCGCCCTCCTTGATCCGTGGGAACAATTCCCTGCTCCACCTTTTTGGGAATTTGCAGCATAGACCTCTGAAAAACATACATTTCTGAGAGGAGAAACTCTGGGTTCCAGACCCATCTCACGAAAATTCCCTGTAAATTGCTGGGTATCAGGGAAATCCCACCCAAAGCGACCCCGCCAAAATGCGCCACTGAGACTGAGGCCTGAATTGCGTTCTGAGTGTACGGTTTGCTCCGTCTCTGATTGAAAGCGCATGCGCCAACTCGCGGGAATTGCGACTCAATTCCGGGTCAGAAAACACAACTGAAGTGAGACAGGTATGAGTGGCGGTGCTGCCAGACTAATTCGAACCAGTCTCAGTGTGCCGCGGGATCCGCAATTCTTATCCGGAACAAAGTTGACGCCACTCGCTAAGAGCGGCGGCGCGGGTCAGCTTGAAGGTGTCTCGGCTGGTGAGCGATCTTTCTTGGTTGAAGTGGTTTTAGACGGAAGAATGAACGGCAGCGAATTTCTGTAAACTTCGCATGCGCCTGAACCGTTGCATCGCGCGTTCGCGTCGTCGAAACGGAAGATGCGAATTCTCGACGCGGTTGTTGAGCCACCTGCCCGTCTGTTGTTTTTCGAGCGCGCCCATTTCTCTGAGCGCAGCCTTGTAGGAAGCGAAGCGATCTGTGACGATCTCTTCGGCGCAACCGTGCCGCTTCATCAGTTTCCTGAGGAATTTCAGTGCTGCAGCTTTGTTTCGGCGCTTGGTGACAACGGCTTCCAGCACCTCGCCTTCATGATCTACGGCCCGCCAGAGGTAGTACCTTTTGCCATTCACCTTCACAAAAACTTCGTCCACGTGCCACTTCCATTTCGAAAATGCCCACAGTTTCTGGACTCGCTTCCGCCTTATCTCAGCAGCAAACATCGGGCCGAACCTGCTCCACCAATACCGGACAGTTTCGTGGCTCACGTCGATGCCTCGTTCATGCAGCAGATCTTCGACATTCCGAAGCGAGAGCGGAAATCGAATATACAGCATCACAGCAAGGCGGATGATATCGGGACTGGTCTTGAAGTTTTTAAAAGAGGCAGGTTTGGTCATGTGCAAAAACTACGCAACCGCCCTGCCCCGCTCAAGCAAAGTTCTTCTGACAAGACCTGCCAAGGGTGTCACTTCACTCCCGCGAAGAGTATTTGTTTCTTGCGATCTGCATCCCTTTGACACAAATCGAAATCGTTCTCATGCAAAAAACCCTGAGGGGAGGGCGCAACTAAAAAATGCCCATAATCATCTCGGCCTGCGACTAGCGCAACCAAAGTCTTCACGCCGTTTTGCTGTTTCATTGAGGGCTTTATGAAACGCAACGCCGCACCAATGCGTCTATCGTCTGTGTTATTGGGCCCTGATGCGTGAAAGAGATGCCCGTGATGCATGGATGCCTGCCCCGCACGCAATTCGGCAGCGACCGCATCTTTTTCCTTCACATCGACTGCGATTTCCTGCCCTCGTGACAACAGGTTGTTTTCGCTGAAGGTGTCCACGTGAGGCACGATACGGCTTTTATGGCTGCCAGGAACAAACCTCATACACCCGCTTTGCTCAGACGCTTCTGAAATCGCAACCCAACAGGTTACCTCTTCAGCATCATCCAAACCCCAATAGGTCAAGTCTTGGTGCCACGAGACTATCTTTGATGATCGCGCTTCTTTTACGAAAAGTGCTCCGCTCCAAACCATGAGGTCCGGCCCTAACACTGTTGAAGCAGCCTCAATCAGCTTCGGATGGCGAAGAAGTGCATCGAATGATGGTATTAGCCTGTCCGGATAAGAATATAGAAGCTTGAGTTTCTCCGGGTCGTCTCTGAGAATGCGCCCTGCTTTCTCAAAACCATCGCGCAGCGTTTGGACCTCGGAAGCTGTCAGGATATCCAGCGGCGCTACGAAACCGTCTCTTTCATAAGCCTTTGCAGTATCACGCATTCGTCTATCCATCGTCATTTTCCGGAAACGTTAACTGTACCTTCATTGATTGGCTTCGATCAGACGCGACCTCAAAGGCAGTGACAACCTCGCCAACTTCGAAGGAATGCGTCACCAACTGGTCGACGTTTATTAGTCCGCTTCTCATCATCTCGACCGCGACTGAGAACTCGGAATGGAAACGGAAAGACCCGCGAAGCACTATCTCTTTTGAAGTCAACGCTTGCATCGGCACTGTCATATCTCCGCCCAGACCAAGCTGAACCAATGTTCCACCCGGTCGCAAGCATGCGACTCCAGAAGCCAGAGCAGATTGAGCCCCGGAACACTCCAGTTGGACATCAATCTGGCCCTTGTCCTTTTCAAACGTCTCCAGTTTTTGCGGATCGGCGTAAGTGTTGATGGCATCGTCTGCCCCGCATTCACGCGCCAAAGCGAGGGTCTGGTCCGAGATATCGGTCGCCACTATTCTGGCCGCCCCTGAACGACGTGCTGCCAAGATCGTGAGGCAGCCGATCGGACCGCATCCCGTGATAAGTACAGTTTTACCTAAGAGGCTCCCAGCTTGTTTAATCGCGTGCAAACAGACCGCCAGAGGTTCGGCCATAGCGGCCTGCGCGGGGCTCAACCCATCTGCCGGAACACATTGACCTGCTTTTGCCACGAGTTTGCTTTGAAAAGCGCCTTGGATATGCGGGAACGGCATCGCGCTGCCATAGAACTTCATATCAAGACAGTGGTTTTGCTGCCTGTTCAGACAATAAATGCAGGCTTGGCAAGGGCGGGATGGAGAAACTGCAACGAGTTGACCTGAGTGCACCCCCTGCACACTTGACCCAACTTTCACGATTTCCCCGGCGACTTCGTGTCCAAGTACCATCGGTTGACGCAACTTTATCGCACCGAAACCACCGTGGTTGTAGTAATGCAGGTCAGATCCGCAAATCCCACCCGCGCGCATGGCAATCAAGACTTCGTCTGGCCCCACATCGTGTACGTCTCGGTTTTCCAACCTCAGATCTTTTGCGGCATGGATAACAACAGCAACACTGGCCGAAGACATTGCACAGACTCCCTATACAGATTGCCAAAAGATACGGATAGTCGGTGCAGACAACCAAGGGGTTTTTGCATGACGCTTGAAATGTTCAACCTAAAGGGAACACGCGCACTAGTAACAGGCTCTAGCCAAGGCATTGGATTTGCGTTGGCCCGTGGCTTGGCTGCCGCCGGTGCTCAGGTCGTTTTGAACGGGCGCGACACCGCGAAGCTAGCGGCAGCAGCATCCGAGTTGAGGGAAACAGGCGCCTCGGTACGTGAACTTTCGTTCGATGTAACCGATCATGAAGGTGTCCGATCTGCCGTGGACAACTTTGAAGAGTACGCCGGCCCCATAGACATCCTGATAAACAACGCCGGACTGCAACACAGGACGGAGTTACAGGATTTCCCCGCTGAAGCGTTCGAGCGCCTACTACAGACAAATGTTGCGTCCGTCTTTCACGTCGGTCAGGCTGTGGCACGGCACATGATTGAAAGAAAGTCAGGCAAGATCATTAACATTGCTTCGGTTCAATCCGCATTAGCAAGACCGGGTATTGCGCCTTACACGGCGACAAAAGGCGCCGTGACCAACCTTACAAAGGGAATGGCAACTGATTGGGCTAAATATGGTCTAAACTGCAATGCCATTGCGCCTGGATATTTCGATACACCTTTGAACGCCGCATTGGTTGCTGACCCAGAGTTCAGTGCATGGCTTGAGAAACGCACCCCAGCCGGTCGCTGGGGCAATGTAGAAGAACTTGTCGGCGCCGCCATATTCCTTGCCTCCCCTGCATCCAGTTTCGTCAATGGACATACGCTCTATGTCGATGGCGGAATAACGGCGTCACTTTGATTTGTGTCTTTCAACCGTCTGCTAGGTACGACTGACGCAGGTTTCGTTTAAAGCGCCGACGCCAAAGCAATCACCACAACAACCATCAATGAAGCCGCCATCGCAAAGTTGATCCTTTGATGTGAACTCTCACTTAAATCAAGGCTGCCCAGCTTTGCGCCAGCACCCAGCCAGATCATGTGAACTGGCACCCAAATCATATTGAATACTACGATTTTTATGACGACCTCCCAAACGGGCGCATCGGGCATAAAGGCAAACCCTGAAAACAATGCAGTGCCGACCACGTAAGCCTTGGGATTAATGAACTGAAGTGTCAGCCCGTTCGCAAAACCAAGTGGCGAGACCGCGGGGGAAAACCCGACCTTTGAGCCAGCGCTTGCAATACGCCAGGCGAGAAATCCCAAATACCCGACAGAGGCAAATAGCAGCAAAGTTCTAAGTACCGGTATAGCCAAAGCTACTGCAGCGACTCCAGAAACAACCAACATCATGTTGATGAACCCGCCCAGCATCAAACCAGCCACAAAAGCGAGTCCAGCTCGAAAACCAAATGCTGATCCAATGCCCGCAGTTGTTAAGACACCTGGGCCCGGCGTAATCAGCAGAAAGAAAACCGCAACAGCAAACTCAAACACTTTTCAGATTGACCTTTTACAGATCTCTGCATTCCGGCACAGCTGTGATCACCGATCCGTCCTTAAGGTGTTGCAGGAGATTGTCGACAGTTAGGTCACCCATAGCTGCACGCGTCTCAATAGTCGCGCTACCAGCGTGAGGGAGCAGAACGACATTGGACAGCTCGCGCAATGCTTTTGGAACACGCGGTTCGTCCTCGAAAACATCAAGCCCTGCCCACCCGAGCTCACCGTTTTGCAATGCATTAATGAGGGCAGTTTCGTCGACGATCGAACCTCGACTAACGTTTATCAGAGTGCCGCCTGCCCCCAACGCGTGCAGCACCTCAGCGTTGACCAACTTGTTGGTCGAAGGACCGCCGGGCGTGATGCATATGAGGACGTCCACATGTTCTGCCATTTCAACCAAATTGTCGAAATACGGGTACGGGACATCCTTTTGATTGCGGGTGTGATAAGAAATTTCAGGGGCCCACGGCTCCAACTTATCAACGATCGCCTGACCAATGCGACCAAGACCAAGAATGCCTATCTTTTGATTGTCCGCTGATCGCGTCAAAGGGGCATTACCTTCAACTTCCCACCGTCCGGACCGAACGTAATCATCGTCACGTATGAGCTCTCGATAACATGACAGAAACAGCAGAACGGCGGTGGTTGCGACTTCTTTGTTCAAAACATTGGGTGTGTGCGTAACAACAATCCCACGCTCAACCGCAGCATTTGCGTCGACAGCGTCGTAACCGACCCCATAGACACTGATCATCTTCAGGTTACTGAGTGATGTCATCAGGTCATGGGGAACACCATCATGTCCGTTCGTTACAATATGCGTAACACTTTCCGCGTTGAAATTGTCCAATTGATGAATGTCGAACGCTGCGGACAGGCGCTCTCGCATCCGTTCAGTGATCCCTCCGATTTGCAACAAGTCAGTCATCTTGACCAACCTTTTGCCGCTGAACACCAAGCCCATCGATGCGAAGCTCCATGACGTCGCCTTTTTTCAGATAAATTGGCTCCGGTTTGATCCCCATTCCAACACCGGGCGGTGTTCCAGTTGAAATTACGTCACCGGGGTGCAGTGTGAATAGTTGGCTAAGATGCTCTATGATCTCGGTAACGGAAAAGATCATCGTAGCAGTATTCCCGGTTTGCATGCGCTGACCGTTTACATCCAGTGACATTCCAAGGCTTTGAGGATCAGGCACCTCATCCCGGGTCACTAGCCACGGGCCGGTAGGGCCAAATGTGTCGCAGGATTTTCCTTTGGTCCATTGACCGGTCAGTTGAGTTTGAAAATGCCTTTCCGACACGTCATTTACGATGCAATAGCCCGCAACATATTCGAGTGCGTCGGCCTTGGAAACGTATTTGGCTGTTTTGCCTATGACGACGCCCAGTTCGCATTCCCAGTCGGTGTGTGTAGATCCCCGCGGCATGACAACCTCGTCATATGCCCCAATGACCGCTGAGTTAGCCTTGAAAAAAAGGATCGGATGCTCGGGAATATCTGCGCCGGTTTCTGCAGCATGGTCCGAGTAGTTCAAACCGATGCAAAGAAATTTACCGATGTCGCCGACACACGGTGCGATACGAGGATCACCCTCCACAATTGGCAGGTTACTCGGATCTAATGAGCGCAGACTATCAAGAGTTCCGTCATCTAAAATCTCGCCGGTGATATCATTGATGTGAGCGGACAGATCCCGCAAATGCCCCTCAGAGTCGACCAGGGCAGGCTTTTCCGAGCCCTCGGCTCCGTAACGAACTAGTTTCATTTCTTTTCCTTTTAGTGATTGTCGCGTGGCATGAAGCCTCGCGCAATATCGCGGTAGTTTTCTGCACCTTTGAGCGTCATACCGCGATCCAACCGATCTACTTTTTCGCGAAATATTTCCTGCCACGGGGATTGGTTGGGCGGCATTGAATACCCACCTTTTGCCTCCAGATCGCGGGCGCGTTCATGCAGTTCTTCAAGCGAAACCAGCATATCTGCTGTGCCTTTACCTAGATCGATGCGCAGTCGGTCGCCAGTTCGCACCAAGGCCAACCCACCGCCCTCTGCTGCTTCGGGTGAAGCATTCAGGATAGACGGGCTTCCTGATGTGCCGGATTGCCGGCCATCACCGATGCAAGGAAGGGCTTCGATGCCTTGTTTCAACAAATATGCAGGTGGTCGCATGTTCACGACCTCTGCGGCACCTGGGTACCCTCTTGGTCCTGTTCCGCGCATAATCAGAATACAGTTTGCGTCTATTTTTTCTGCGGGATCATCGATCCGATGGTGAAAATCCTCGGGCCCATCAAACACAACCGCCCTGCCCTCGAATGCATTAGGATCATCCGGGTTCGACAGGTAGGTCTCTCGAAATGCCTGTGAGATCACAGATGTCTTCATAATCGCACTCTCGAACAAGTTGCCCGAGAGATTGATGAACCCCGCCTGTTGCTTAACCGGGCTACTGACAGGCTTGATTACGTCGCTATTCTGAGACCGGCGCGTCGAGCAGTTATTGCCCATCGTCATACCGTTCACCGTTATCGCATCGGGATGCGGCAGCAATCCAGCATCAAGAAGCTCTCCGACAACGGCGGGAACACCCCCGGCCTGCTGGTAATCTTCGCCCAGATATTTGCCCGCAGGCTGCATGTTAACCAACAGAGGAACTTCGTGGCCAAGTTTCTGCCAGTCATCGTTGTTCAATGGAATACCAAGATGCCGGGCGATTGCATTCAGGTGAATCGGCGCGTTCGTCGATCCGCCAATCGCCGAGTTTATGACAATCGCATTCTCAAAAGCCTGACGTGTCATCACATCGCTGGGGCGTAAATCCTCCCAGACCATGTCCACAATGCGTTTACCCGTTTCATAACTGATTTGACCGCGCTCTCGATACGGGGCAGGTATGGCTGCTGATCCCGGCAATTGCATTCCCAAGGCTTCAGCAAGCGAATTCATGGTCGTTGCTGTTCCCATCGTATTGCAATAACCCACCGAAGGTGCCGCGGCGGCTGCGATCTCCATGAACTCATCGGTGTCGATTTCATCAGCCGCAAGGTCTTCGCGCGCTTTCCAAATAACCGTTCCTGATCCGGCGCGCTCACCTTTCCACCAGCCGTTGAGCATTGGGCCGACCGACAGCGCAATCGCTGGGATGTTGACGGTCGCAGCGGCCATAAGAAGAGCGGGCGTTGTCTTGTCGCAACCAATGTTCAGAACAACGCCATCAATCGGGTACCCGAATAGACTCTCAACGAGGGACAGATAAGCTAGATTGCGGTCGAGAGAGGCCGTTGGCCGTTTACCGGTCTCTTGTATCGGGTGGACTGGTATTTCGATGCACGTTCCCCCGGCGGCGATGATTCCGTCGCGAACGCGTTTGGACAACTCGATATGATGCCGGTTGCAGGGGCTCAAATCACTCCCGGTCTGAGCAATCCCAATGATCGGCTTGCCTGATTGCAGTTCTGCGCGGGTCAACCCGTAGTTCAGGTATCTCTCTAAATACAATGCCGTCATCTCAAGGTTCTCAGAGTTCATGAACCACTTGCGAGATCGCAGATCATTTTTTGATATTTTAGTCATTGGCCTGACCATCCCCCGTCAATTATGTGTGTGTGCCCCGTGGTGAATGCACTTTCATCGCTTGCCAGATAGACGACCAATGCGGCAATCTCTTCTGCCTTCGCCACACGCCCCATAGGCTGACGCGCCACAAATTGTGCAAGGGCTTCTTCTCTGCTGCCCAGTTGCTCTCCCAACGCATCTACGCGGTCACGCCAGCTGGGACTGTCGACTGTTCCCGGACAAATGCAATTGCACCGAATTCCTTGTGTTATGAAGTCCACGGCTACTGATTTAGTCAGCCCAACAACAGCAGCCTTTGTCGTTCCATATACACAACGATTTGGCGCACCGATTATGGAACCCAGTGCGGAAGACATATTGATTATCGAGCCTCCTCCGCGCTCTAGCATCCCCGGCAATACAGCCTTTGTCGTGCGCACCATTGAGCGCACATTAAGGTCCATGGCGAAGTCCCATTCTTCATCGGTCGCATCCAGAATCGTTCCGTGATGCACGAACCCGGCGCAGTTGAACAAAACGTCCGGCGTCGCTCGCGCGACCCCATGATGAATACTGTCATTATTCGTCACATCCATCTCGAAAATTTCGAGATTTTCGTGATTCTGATCGCGAATCAAATTTAAATTTCCAGGGTTAATATCCGTCGCATAGACTTTCGCACCCTCTCTTGCCATCGCAATTACGCTTGCAAGTCCGATCCCTTGCGCGGCGGCTGTGACCAGGACGTTTTTTCCCTTAAGTCTCTCTGACATATATATTTTCCGACCCTAAAAGTGGCGACTGGACAAGTGTTACTTCGTCCCACAGATCAACCGAGAAGCAGAGAAACCTTGGCGGATTTGCAACGACTTCTGGCATGTGGGCCCAGAGCCGTTAGCGTATGACAGAGATTTTGGTTTGGCCATAACCATGCGTGGCGCACCTTCGGAAGGACAGAGGATTATGAGCAAGCAGTTCAAAGTAGCTCTATTGGGAACCGGCCTGATGGGCGCTCCTATGGCGAGGAATATTTTGCGCGCCGAATTTCCGCTAACCGTATGGAACCGCAGCTTGAAAAAGGCAAAACCGTTGACGGCAGAAGGCGCGACATTGGCGGAAACTGCCCCGCTGGCGGTTTCGGGTGCAGACGTAATAGTAACCATGCTGTCGGATGGGTACGCGACCGGCGCGCTACTTTCTGACGAGGCTTTCCGCGAACAACTCAAACCGGGGATGATCTGGATTGATATGTCCAGCGCTAAACCCGAACACGCCAGAGAGCAATCCGCGCAATTATCCTCGATGGGGGTGCAGCATCTGGACGCCCCGGTTTCCGGTGGCACCAAAGGTGCCGAAGCTGGCACCCTTGCGATCATGGTCGGTGGTGATAAGGACGTTATGGAGCGCGTGCGACCGGTTCTGACAGCAATAGGCCGGCCTGTGCATGTTGGCCCAAGTGGTTCCGGTCAATTGTGCAAATTGGCCAATCAAACAATTGTCGCTGTGACAATATCTGCTGTCGCCGAAGCGACACTACTGGCTCAGCAAGGCGGTGCAGACCCAACCG
Organism: Ruegeria sp. YTSA105; assembly: GCF_059610225.1. NCBI lineage: Bacteria > Pseudomonadati > Pseudomonadota > Alphaproteobacteria > Rhodobacterales > Roseobacteraceae > Ruegeria > Ruegeria sp. YTSA105. The sequence goes on along the minus strand of NZ_JBXWNE010000006.1, from coordinate 177,706 downwards.
CGTTGAGGGCCGCGCTGAAGGGGGGCTTTGCGGATAGCATTATTTTGCAACAACATGGCGAACGCATGTCTGACGGAAATTTTGTACCCGGAGGTTTGTCTAAGTTTCAAATAAAGGATTTGGACAACATACTAGAGGAAGCGCGCAGCCTTCGCGTTGAGCTACCCAGCACCCAATCTGTGCGCGACCGTTTCGAATATTTGATAGACGAAATGGATGGGGCTGAGCTGGATCATTCGGCCTTGTATTTGGAACTTAAAAAACGGAACGGGATGCTGTGACGAGGATCCTTGTGTTAGGCGGTGGAGGAATGCTGGGCCAGAAACTGGCTCATAGAATTTCGACCCAAGAAACTTTTGGACCAGAAGCCCAAATCTCACTGTTCGATCTCTCGTTCCCGCTCGACAGTGCGCCAGGTAAGCAAATTGTGGGGAACTTGACTGCGCCAGGCATCGCCAAGTCTGTTGCAGCTCAGCGCCCGGTCGTCATATTCCACCTTGCAGCTATCGTTTCAGGCCAAGCTGAGAAAGACTTTGCGTTGGGCTGGGATGTCAACCTTATGGCGACCTGGGCACTGCTGAATGCACTCAGAGATGAACACGCGGCATCAGGAGGCGAGTACACGCCTCGTCTGGTTTTTGCCTCGTCCATAGCAGTTTTCGGAGCACCGTTCCCTGAAAAGATTGGCGATGAGTTCCTCTCGGCACCTTTGACCAGTTACGGAGCGCAGAAAGCAGCGTCTGAGTTGATGATCACGGATTTCAGCAGGAAAGGATACATCGACGGTATTTCCTTGCGCTTGCCCACTTTGTGTGTACGCCCGGGCAAGGCCAACGCTGCCGCTTCTTCCTTCTTTTCAGGTATAATCCGAGAGCCACTGAATGGGGATGAGGCTGTCTTACCAGTTGCCGTAACTGTTCGCCACTGGCACGCCAGCCCCCGCGCCGCTGCGACTTTTTTGACCCATGCAGCAACACTGGACACGCAGCTTTTGAATGACAGACGCGCATTAAACATGCCGGGCGTAAGTTGCACCGTCGCCGAACAAATCGAAGCGCTGCGCGATGTGGCCGGTCAAGATGCAGTTGGCCTCATCAGGCGAGAACCCGACGAGGCAATCGAACGAATAGTCAAGAATTGGCCGCGCGACTTTCAAACAGATCGCGCTCGGGAGTTGGGGTTCAAGGCGGAATCAAGCTTCGACGAAATCATTCAGGTGTATTTGGAAGACGATTTTCGGCTTTAGTCGCCCATCGTCTTTCCAGTTAGGTGGCGTTTCAGATGATCGTGAATCTTTTCTCGTGTTAACTGCTCATCCCCTGACAATGCTGCTTCAAGTATATCGGCATGGTGTCTTATGTTTTGAGAAATGAACTCAAAGTTCCGATCTGCCACCATCAATTGCTGTCTGAATTGCGCGTAAACTCGGCTATGCATTTGTTTTAAGGTTTCCGAGCCACAGGCAGAAATAAGCGTTTGGTGAAACTCCTTCTCCGAGGCAAACCATATCTCGATAAGGCCGCTCGGGTCGTCTGTGGAGTGTATGCGTTTTTCGATATGGCTAAGTTTGTGATGAGCGGCCGTCAATCTTGCTTCCCAATCCACTCCGCCATTGCGGATCGACATCGCAGTGCCTTCGGCCTCCAACAAAACACGGACGTGTGTCAATTCGATAAGCTTCTGCGGCGAACGCATCGGCACGCGGAAACCTTTTTGTTCCTGAAAGTCCACCAATCCAACAGCGGCCAAACGAAAAAGGACTTCCCGAACCGCACTCGCAGAACAGCCATACTCATTACGAAGTTCTTCGGCTCTCACCTTGGCTCCATGCTCAAATCCATTAGAGATTAGGCGCATTTTAAGGTCTTGATAAATATCGATTTCTTCTTTCATCCAGGTATGCGCCTTCAATTTTTGTCCAAGTAGCGTCGTAAGCAATTTTTCGAATTTATGCAATAATCTCGAAATTTTTAGAAATTTCAAATTTTTCTTGTTGCATTCGATTCGTCGGCTTAACGTCTATCTGCGTGACAGCAGCGGAGGCGACAAGATCTCCCACTAAGCGCAATGCTCAACGTCTGGGAGGACACCATGAAAATAGTCAAGACAGCGGCCGTGGCGGCCGTAGCCACGACAATGGCAGCCGGTTTCGCGATGGCTGAAACAACGAAACTTAGAATTCAAACCCATTTTTCGCCCGAAACTCTTTCTGGTCAGATGGCTGCAAAATTTGTTGAAGACATTCAGGAGATGTCGAACGGCGAAATCGAAGTTGAAATGTTCTATTCCTCTTCGGTGGTCAAATCAGTTGAAACCTTCGATGCCGCTGCTACGGGAATTTTGGACTGCGACATGACGGGCGGCGGCTATCAGACCGGTAAAAATCCGGCCTTCCAGTTTGCGGGCGACCTGCTCGGCGGGTATCAGAACCCATATCAGCAAATGGCTTGGCTTCTTCATGGCGGCGGAAGAGAAGCTGTGAATGATCTATACAACGGCTACGACATGGAGTTCATCGGATGGTGGATTCCCGGGCCGGAGTCGCTTTCTTCGACCAAGCCGATTGCAAAAGTGGACGACTTCAAAGATTGGAAATTCCGCTCCCCTCCAGGCCTTGCGACCAAAGTGTTCGCGGAACTTGGTGCTTCTCCGATCGTTATGGACTTCAACGAAATCTTTACGGCTTTGGAAACCGGTATCATTGATGGCGCGGATGCCGCGAACCTGACTAACAACGTGGGACTGGGTCTGTACGAGATCGCAGGTCACACAAACTATCCCGGTTTTCACTCGATGCCGGCAGATCACCTAGCCTGTCGCAAAGAAGTTTGGGAAGCTATGCCTGCGCACCACAAGAAGATCATGGAAGTCGCAATGGATAGCTTGGCATTGCACAATGCCACAATCAATGAAGTGCAGAACGCTCAGACTGCAAAAGACCTGAAAGCAAAAGGTGTTCAGTTGTACGAATGGTCGCCTGAAGACCTGGCAGCGTATCGCGCGGCCGTTCAGGTCGGTTGGACTGAATTTGCGACGACCCCTGAGGCACAGGCGCTTTTGGAAAGCCACATCAACTTCCTGCGTGACCTGGGAGCAATGCAGTAGTCAGGCTTCGACCGAATTACGACGCACGGAGGGGCCGCACTAGCGGCCCCTCCGGATTGGCGCCGGGATCCAGAACTTCATGAAAATCAACAGAATAATAAGTCACATACTGCAGTACGACATGCCGGAAGTTCTGGGCTACTCGCAACAGTATTATGACAAGCGTACAACCCATCTGGTCGAGATTCAGACAGATGAAGGGGTAACCGGTTGGGGGGAGTGTTTTGGTCCCGGAAACGTAGCCATTGCCAACAAGTCTATCGTAGAAAAGGTAATCCAACCATTGGTCCTTGGCATGGACCCTTTGGACAAAGACGTGATCTGGCACAAGGTGTACAACCTTCTGCGAGACCATGGCCAAAGCGGAATGCCAATACAGGCTTTGTCCGGGGTGGACATCGCACTTTGGGATATCACCGGAAAAATCTCTGGCCTCCCCCTCCATAAGCTTGTCGGCGGCGCGCATCGCACAAGCGTTCCTTGCTACGGCTACGGCATGATGCTTCGGGATGAACCGATTTCTAGTCTGGCCAGCCGTTTTGAGGAGGAAGCCGCAAAGATCAAAGAAATGGGATTTACCGCCACCAAAATGAAAACGGGCTTTGGCCCGAAGCCTGATGTGAAGCTGTGCGAAGCAGTTCGACGCGGAGTTGGTGACGACTTTCCTTATATGGTCGATGCAAACCATGCTTATACGACTTCGGACGCATTTTTTGTCGGTCGGGCGTTGGAAGAACTGGACGTATATTGGTTCGAAGAACCTGTCGCGCCAGAAGACATTGACGGGTACCGCGAATTGCGCACTTCGCTGAAAGTCAACATCTCGGGCGGGGAGGCAGTTTTCAATCGCTGGGCTTGGCGCAATCTTCTTGAAAATCGCGGCATCGATATAGCGCAGCCAGAAGTATGCGCTTTGGGCGGTGTTTCAGAGTATCTCCGGATTCTAGCACTATGCCACGCACATTTCACTCCGGTCGTAAATCACGTCTGGGGTAGCGCCATCGCTGTCGCAACTAATCTGCATTTACTGGCGGCCATGCCCCCAATTCCAGGCGGCTTGCATCCTTGGGAGCCTATGCTGGAGTTCGACACGACGGACAACAAGTTTCGGGACGATCTGCTGACCGTACCACTGGAAATTCAAAATCAGGTCAAGGCCAACAACGGCCGTGTCATGATCCCGACTGGCCCCGGACTGGGGGTCGAGCCGGATCGAGACTTTATCGATCACTACAGGATCGAAGGATAGGGACGAGGGTTACGCGATGCACAAGAATTCAGGCGGACCAATTGAATGGCTCATACCGTTGGCCTTCGTCGCGACTGCCAGTTGGCTTGTTTGGCATCTCCCGGCATTCCTATTGGATTGGCTGCCTTACACCTCTGAATCCCTCAAAAGCCAGGTAACGGAAATATATCTGCGCAGCGACGTCACGCCCGAATTACCTGGCGTGTTCGGGGGGTATGTCGACATCATCGACGTGGCCGCGCTCGTCCTTCTACCGTTTCTTGCAGTGTTTGGCACCAAGACCGTGCGCCCAGCGACAATGGAGTTCGAAGGCTCGACGGTTATGGATCGTTTCGCCCTGTTCATAGGCCGAGTTACCATGATGATGATCGCAATCATGACTGTCGTCATGCTCTACGAAGTCTTCATGCGTTATATCCTGGAAAAGCCGACCGAGTGGGCCAACGAAATGACACTCTGGTTCGCCAGCTTTGTGTTTTTGATGTCTGGCTACTACGCCATGCAACAACGCAGTCACATTCGAATATTCCTGCTGTACGACGCAGTTCCACGTTGGCTTCAGCGTGTTTTTGATACGGTTTCGACAATCCTGATCGTACTGTTTGCCTTCTTTCTGGTCTACGGCAGCTACAAACAGGTGTTCGTCAACAAGCTCTATAAATGGGAGCTTTATGGCTCCGCCTTCAATCCTCCGATCCCGGCGACGTTGCAGCCGATGGTGCTGATCGTGATTACGCTCGTCGCAATGCAAGCAATTTTGAACTTGATCGCGGATTGGAACAAAGAACCGGAAATCCACACAGATGAACCGGACGAAGACGAAATTGAAATGATCAAACGAGCGGTGGGACAAGACTGATGGATATTGGAACAATCTCACTCATCCTGATGGTCGCCCTGATCGTGCTTCTGGCGATCGGAATGCCCTTGGGTCTGGCCTCGGCTTCTCTTGCTGTTCTGGTTCTGGTCCTGAAGTTTGAACCGACACTGCTTTTGAACCCGTTTTCGTTCGGCGACGGGGTTCTCACCGGTCGGCCAGGCACTGGGCCGCTCTATATCCTGGCGCAGAAGATATACGGGCTCTTAACGGACTACGTGCTCATATCAGTTCCATTGTTTATCTTCATGGCGTCGCTGCTAGAGCGGTCCGGGATCGCGCGGGACATGTATTCGTCGTTGAATGTCTGGCTGTCCAGAACACGCGGCGGCATCGCAATCGTGACCTCGATCATGGCGGTGATCATGGCGGCCATGTCCGGCATCATCGGCGGTGAGGTTGTCCTGCTGGGCCTTATCGCCCTGCCCCAGATGCTGCGCCTCGGCTACGATCAGAATCTCGCGATCGGCGTCATCTGCGCCTCGGGGTCGCTTGGCACTATGATCCCTCCCTCGATCGTTCTGATCATCTATGGGCTGATCACCGAAACCTCGATCAAGTCGCTGTTCACCGCGTCTTTCATTCCCGGCTTCATGTTGGCCTCAATGATCATCCTGTACATCATCATCCGCACGCAGTTGAATCCTCATCACGCTCCGCTGCCGGAGCCGGACCCGAACGACCCCGAACCGGCTGAAAAACGCAAACTGTTTGGGGCTTTCATGAGCATCGTCGTCGCCGGATTTTCCACCGTTCTGTTTATCCGGGCTGCGTTCTTCGAGCTTTCCGGATCAAACGCTGCCAGCCAGGGTGAACCAGCGCGGCTGGGGACAGCTGACTACCTGCCCTGGTTTGCCGGCATCACGATCGTCGCCCTACTGCTGATCTTCTTCGTCTTTGGCAGAGAGCGCGCCAAAATAGGGTGGGAAATGGGCAAAGGCCTCGTTGCACCGCTGGTCGTCATCGGCGTCGTTCTCGGCTCGATCTATGGCGGGATCACAGGCATCACCGAGGCAGCAGGCATGGGCGCCTTCGCCGTCCTGATCATCGCTATCCTGCGGGGCGAGGGATCGTTTGAGCTGGTTTGGGACAGCTTGATGCGGACGTTAAAATCCACAGGTACCATTATCTGGGTTACGATCGGGGCCGCCGCGCTGGCGGGTGCCTACACCATTGCTGGCGGGCCCCAATACGTGGCCGACCTGATCGTCGGCCAGGAGCTGCCGACCATGCTGGTCATTCTGGTGATGATGCTGATCTTGCTGTTCATGGGCGCATTCATGGATTGGGTCGGCATCGTTCTGTTGATCATTCCGGTCTTTTTACCGATCGTCCTGCGCCTTCCCATTGAGGAAATCGGGGTCTTTGGCCAGCTAGAGCCGAGTCATGTCGCCATCTGGTTCGGCGTCGTGTTCTGTATGAACATGCAGGTCAGCTTCCTCTCGCCACCTTTCGGACCGGCCGCGTTCTACCTGAAGTCGGTAGCCCCGCCGCATATCAGCCTGACGGATATCTTCCGCGGCTTCCTGCCATTCATCGGGATCCAGTTGCTGGCGCTTTCCGTTCTTCTGATCTGGCCGGGCATCATCGCGCTGCTGTTGTGAGGTTGCACCCATGCTGACACAAGATCAGATTGGCAAGTTCCGGACGGACGGATACCTCGTGGTCGAGGATGTAATTCCCGGCGATGTCCTGGATCGGGTACAGGCCGAATACTCGGATGTCCTGAACCGGCTCTATGACGGTTGGTACAACAAAGGGCTGGTCAAGAACGAGCCGTCGAGAATGACCTTCTGGGACAAACTTCTGTCCGCCTATCAGGCCGGTTGCGACTATTTCCAGCCGCTGGACATCTCGCTGCCCGGTGATCGGATCATGGCGGACACACCGTTACATATTGGGCCCGCAGTGTTCGACTTGCTGACGGCCCAGCCCATGCTTGACGTTGTCGAGCAGTTGATCGGGCCAGAGTTGGTCAGCAATCCGATCCAGCACGTTCGGCTGAAGCCCCCTGCCCTTAAGCTGTGCAAGGACGAGGTGCGCGCGCATATCACCGCAACGGACTGGCATCAGGACCGGGCGGTTGCGTTGGAGGATGCGGACCAGACCGACATGGTCACGGTTTGGATTGCCGTCAACGATGCAACGGTTGAAAACGGCTGCTTGCAAGTGCTGCCAAAGGCACAAGACCAATCCATCCTGCCGCATTGCGCGCGGACACAGACAGGCATTGCCGACGGGTTCATTGACGAAGACCGAGCCGTGCCCCTTCCTGTCAAGGCAGGCGGGATCATCCTGTTTCACCCTCTGACGCCACATGCTTCGCTGGTCAATGAAACGGACCGGTTCCGCTGGTCGTTCGACATCCGCTTCAGTGCGACAGGCCAACCCACCGGTCGAGATCATTTCCCCAGCTTCATCGCGAGGTCCAGATCGCACCCCGAAACCGAGCTGCGAGATTGGCGCGTCTGTAAGTCCAATTGGGAAGCGGCACGAGCAAGGCTGTCCGGACAGCCGCATATAGATATTCACCGGTGGACATCAGACTCGCCGTTCTGCGCCTAGCTGCTGCTGCCAAGAAAGCTGATTATGACTTTTGTACGTTTAGATCGAACGGATAGCGTGGTGGTTGCAACTCGGCCGCTGGAGGCCGGTAGTATGGTCGAAGATGTCTCGACCAATGCGCGCATCCCTTCGGGACACAAGGTCGCCACGCGTATGCTTGCACCCGGTGATCCGGTCAGAAAATACGCCCAGATTATCGGTTACGCCACCCAACGGATCGAACCTGGCGACCATGTGCACACCCACAATATCGAGTTCCGTAATACCAGCGTGGACTACGAGTTTGCGACGGACCACCGGCCCATGAAACCCGCCACCTCGGTCGATACGTTCATGGGCTACCACCGGGACAACGGTCGGTTCGGTACGCGCAATTACATCGCGGTTCTGACCACCGTGAACTGTTCGGCGACTGCGGCCCGCATGATTGCCAACCACTTCACACCGGACAAGCTGGCAGAGTTTCCGAACGTCGACGGCGTGGTTGCCTTTGTCCACGGAACGGGCTGCGGAATGGCCGACTCTGGCGACGGTTTCGAAGCTCTTCAACGGGTCATGTGGGGGTTTGCGAAACATCCCAACCACGCTGCTGTTCTGATGGTCGGTCTGGGCTGCGAGATGAACCAGATCGACTGGCTGTTGGACGCGTATGGGCTGAAGCAGAGCCCCACCTTCCATACGATGAACATCCAGAACGTCGCCGGATTGCGCCGGACCGTGGAAATGGGCATCAGCAAGATCAACCAGATGCTGCCCCTTGCCAATGAGGCGCGGCGCAGCGAAGCCCCGGCGTCCGAACTGATGGTTGCGCTGCAATGCGGTGGATCGGACGCTTGGTCAGGTGTGACCGCGAACCCTGCGCTCGGACATGCCTGCGACCTGTTGATTGCCCAAGGCGGCACAGGTGTCCTTGCGGAAACGCCCGAAATCTATGGAGCCGAACACCTTTTAACCCGCCGCGCCCTTGGTCGTGCAACTGGGGACAAACTGATCGGACTGATCGATTGGTGGCAGGACTATACCGCTCGCAATCACGGTTCGATGGACAACAACCCAAGCCCCGGCAACAAGCAAGGCGGTCTGACGACCATCCTTGAGAAATCGCTGGGGGCAGCGGCGAAGGGCGGAACCACCCCTTTGACCGGTGTATTCAAATACGCCGAACCCATCACCGCCAAAGGCTTCACCTTCATGGACAGCCCCGGATATGACCCGGCCTCGGTGACCGGGCAGATCGCGGCCGGGTGCAACCTTGTGTGCTTCACCACGGGACGCGGCTCTGCATTTGGGTCCAAACCGGCACCCACGCTGAAAATCGCTACTAACTCTGAGTTGGCAGCGCGCATGCCCGAAGACATGGACGTGGATGCGGGCGACATTCTGACCAAAGGTACCAGCGTCGAAGAAAAAGGACGGGAAATATACCAACGGCTGCTCCAAGTCGCCTCGGGCGCGCGGACCAAGTCCGAGGCGCAGGGCTTGGGTGACTACGAATTCGTTCCCTGGCAAATCGGAGCGGTGATGTGAAAAGGATCCTTGTAGCCGGCGGTGGATTGATCGGTATCCGCCACGTCCGCGCCGTGATTGAGCATCCCGGCTGTATGTTGGTCGGGTTGGCCGATCCAGATGGCTCGATCAAGATAGACGTGCCGCGTTTTGCTAGTGTGGACGAGGTGCAGGACCCGGTGGATGGCGTCATCATTGCGACGCCGACCCGCCTGCATGCAGAACATGGCATTCTGGCCGCATCCCGCGGTTGGCACATGCTAATCGAAAAGCCGGTTGCCGCATCAGTCGATGATGCCCTGCGCCTGAGGACGGCCGTTCGCCAGGCTAATGTCCGCAGCCTTGTAGGCCACCATCGGCGTTATCACACAACCTTGCAGCAACTGAAAGAAGTGATCGCGCAAGGTACGATCGGACAAGTTATCAACGTCTCGTTGCTGTGGGCCATGCGCAAACCCGAGAGTTATTTTGAACAGAACTGGCGGACTTTCGATGGCAGCCCAGTCATGATCAACCTGGTGCATGATATCGATGTCATGCGCTTTGTGATCGGAGAAATCTCAGATGTCGTCGCCCTGCCTGGCGCGTCGATCCGCGGATCAGATCGGATAGAAAGCGGGGCTATCGCGATCGCGTTCGAAAACGGCGCAACGGGCACTATCAGCTTTGCCGACACCGCACCCAGCCCTTGGGGGTTTGAGGCCGGAACCGGCGAAAACCCGAATATCGGCACAACCCGACAGGACATGATGTGGATCACTGGAACCAAGGGCGCTGTAAGTTTTCCTTCCATGACCCTGTGGCGTGGAAAGGATTGGGGCACTGCGGCCCAAAAAGACCAACTTCTACGACCGAAACAGAAACGCGAGCCGCTGGATGCCCAGTTGGATCACTTCCTTGACGTGATCGACGGCGCCTCACCGTTGATCGACGTCGAGGATGCGGCCCGGACGCTCGAGGTCACATCACGGATAGAACAGGGGCTAAAAGCGCGGTCAGCTCGAGCGCGGGCACCGACCTGAAGGAAATCCGGCCCCGGCGAAGAACCGGGCCACCCAAAAACCTATGATTACACGCCGGGCAATATGAGCATCCGAACTTCAAAACCGCCCGCGCCAGACACAAGAATGAAAACCAGAGACATTTACGGAAAGGGAAACCAATGAGCAAACCATCAATCGGGTTTATCGGCTTGGGACTAATGGGCGGAGCCATGGTGAACCGACTGTTGGACCAAGGATACTCGGTCACGGTATTGGGAAACCGCGACCGCACATACCTGGACGCCGCGATTGACCGAGGAGCCCGCGAGATGGAAAACGCCCACGAGCTGGCTCAGGCCAGTGACATCGTGATGCTGTGCATGGGTACCTCCGAACAGGTCGAGGGCCGTATGCGCGGTGCAGATGGAGTGATTTCGGGATTGAAACCCGGGGCGATCGTCATCGACTTTGGCACTTCGCTTCCAGGCAGCACACGCGCCTTGGCCGAGGAGGTTGCCGCAGCCGGCGGAAGCTATCTTGATGCGCCGCTTGGCCGTACGCCTTCGCACGCGCTAGCGGGCAAGCTCAACATTATGACTTCCGGCGACAAGGCTGCCTTTGACAAGGCCGAGCCGACACTGAAAGACTTGGGCGAAAACGTTTTTTACCTTGGCCCCGTTGGGTCCGGACACACGATCAAGCTGATCAACAACTTCTTCGGAATGACCGTCGCGAACGCAATGGCCGAAGCCTTTGCCATGGCAGATATTACCGGTGTTGACCGCAAGCAGGTGTATGACGTTATGGCCGCAGGGCCGCTGCATTCCGGAATGATGGATTTCGTCAAAGCCTACGGCGTCGAGGATGACCCAAATCAGCTGGCCTTTGCCATCAAGAACGCGGCAAAAGACCTTGGGTATTATGACCGCATGGCACACGAGGCAGGCGTTACCAGCGTGATGTCGCAGGGCGCGCTTTCGGCGCTGATTGACGCGCGCGACCACGGTCAGGCGGACGACATGGTCAGCCAGATGGTTGACTACTACGTCAAGCGTTTCAACACCTGATCGATGGCCGTCACCGCCAGCCCCACTGCGGACCTGCCGCGCCTTGGCATCGTGCTGATGTTGACGGCGTGGCTATTCTTTTCGCTGGTGGATCTTGGGGCCAAGTGGTTGGCGTTGGCGGGCGTGCCGGCATTTCAGTTGGCATTCATGCGCTATGCGGGGCACTTTGTGATCTCTGTGGGCGTGATCGCCAAGGGCGGGATTGAGGCCAGCAGGTTCAAGACCGACCATCCATGGCAGGTCATTAGCCGGGCCTTGCTGCTGATCTCGGCGACCGTTTTCAATTTTTATGCCCTGCGGTTTTTGCCTCTGACCGTCGTGTCAGCAATCATGTTCTCAAGCCCGGTCATCGTGTGTTTTCTGTCCGTCTTCGTTTTGAAAGAACGCGTGGGTCCATGGCGTTGGGCGGCTATTACCCTGGGCTTTCTGGGGGTGTTGGTTGTCGTGCGGCCGTTTGGTTCAGCCTTTCATCCGACCATGCTGTTGATCGTCTACAATGCCACCGCTTTGGCCTTGTACTCGATCATGACGCGCAAGCTGTCCGGGGTTGTTGCCGTGGACACCATGCAATTCTACCTTGGGCTTACCGGGACGGTGGTTCTGCTGCCGTTCGCCATATGGTTTTGGGTCCAGCCAGAAAACACTTGGAGCCTGATTGTACTGATCGGCCTTGGCGTCTTTGGCTGGTGCGGGCATCAACTATTGACGAACGCGCATCGGTTCGGAACGGCGAACCAGTTGATGCCATTCACCTATTCGTTCCTGATCTACGTTGCGATTTGGGGCTATTTGTTCTTTGACACGGTACCGGGCGCATTCACTTTGGCAGGGGCTGTTCTAATCATGACTGCCGGTCTCATCATCTGGAAGAGAGAAAAGAAATGACGCGAATTGCCTGCATCGGCGAAGCAATGATCGAATTGTCCATGCTGGAAACCGGTGCAAAGGTGGGCGTCGCGGGGGATACGCTGAACACGGCCATCTACATGCACCGCGCCGCTCCTGATCTGCAGGTGGAGTATATGACATGTCTGGGCGACGACCCGTTCTCAGGGCGCATCGCCGGCTTTATCGCCAGTCATGGAATCGGGACATCCGGCATCCGCATCATTCCCAACGCTTCTCCGGGACTATACGCGATCACGACCTCTGCGGACGGTGAACGCAGCTTTACCTATTGGCGCAGCGAGGCGGCCGCCCGCCAGCTTTTTGCCGATCATGACTTCAGCTCGCTGAAAGGTTACGACGTGCTGTACTTGTCAGGGATTTCCGTGGCCATTCTTCCGCATTCGGTGAGGCTTGCGCTTCTGGACTGGCTAGAAGGCTCTTCAGTTCGGTTGGTCTATGACAGCAATTTTCGTCCGCGTCTCTGGGACAGCGTCGAACACGCCCGGCAGATCAACCAACGGCTTTGGCAGCGTGCAGATATTGCCCTACCATCCATCGACGACGAGATGGCACTGTTCGGGGAAAGCGCGGATCAAGTGGCGGCACGCTTTGCCGATCATCACGGTGTCGGTGCATTGAAACGCGGAGAGGATGGCCCTCTGCCCATTGGTCAGAACATTGACCAAACCTATGAGCCTGCCAAAAACGTGCTGGATACTACAGCGGCGGGCGACAGTTTCAACGGTGGGTACCTCGCAGCCTTGCTGACAGGAAAATCGCAGGCCAAGGCCCTGATGGCCGGACACAATCTGGCGTCCACCGTTGTTCAGTTCCGCGGCGCGATCACTCCCGGATAAGTGACGCGAGATCCTCAGCGCCAACAAGGTCCAAAAGCAGCACTACCGGATCTGGCTGTGTGACAGCCGAGGCGATTTCCAACGCGCAAGGATCGTTCAGCGTCCTGCCCTTGGCGATCTCGGACATGCAAAAGGAGATCCAGGCCCGCATCCCTGCGATCACCGCCTGAGAGCCGGTCTCACGGAGTGTGGGAACAAACCGATACGGCAGCTTCTGGCTGCCATCCATCGCGATTTGGTCCAGACGGTGCGCCAGCTCGAGGTTTTCAAAGCGGCGCAACAAAGCCTCGGCATAGTCCGGAACCTGTACTTGCAGTGCTGCGGGCAGCGTTGCGCCCGCATCCTTCATCAACTCGGTAACCAGCGGGCGCAAAACCGGGTCTTGAACCGCTTCGTGAACGTAGGTCAGGCCTCGCTCCAACCCGGCATAAGCCAAGAGGGAATGGGCACCGTTCAACATGCGTAGCTTTCGCATCTCGTGCGGGGCCACGTCATCGACCAGTTGCACGCCCGGCCAATCCGGATGTGGCCCGACGAAATTGTCCTCGACCACCCACTCCGAGAACGCCTCGGTTGGAACAGCCATAGGATCGCCGCTGATTGCGCGAACGGCGTCCGTGGTAGCCGGGGTGATCCGGTCGACCATCGCGTTGGGAAAGCGAACTGCGTCCCAATTCACGTCCAGACCGGCTGCATTTGCAAAATCGGCAACTGCCGTTTCAAGCGTTTTGCCGTTTTCCATGCGATTGTCGCAGCTTAGCACCGTCACTGGCTTGCGCCGTTCCGCGAGGCCAAAAGCGAGAAACCCGATCAGCGTTGCGGGCCCCTGCCCCGCCAGATCGGCAGCAATCGCCGGGTCCTGAAGGTTCAGATTGCCCGCTGCGTCCAAGTGATAACCTTTTTCGGTGACGGTCGCCGAGATGATCTCGGCATCCGCCATCACATTGAGAATCTCGGCGCGATCCTCGGGCGCGACCAGAACGTCCCGCAGAGCTTTTATGCGCCGGACGCCCTGCCCCTGTACGCACAAATCGTACTCGAAACCCTGGCCGGCCAATCCATCCCGAACCGAGGATGAACGCAGGCTAACGCCGACAACGTCCCATCCGCCCGCTTGATCGGTGTAGTCCAGCAAATGCGCCCGGGCGAAGTTTCCAAGACCGAAGTGAAGAATGGTACCCATCTAGCTTTGCAACCCGTAAACCTGTTTCGCCAGATCGACCGCCAGCAATCGCGCCAGATGCTCGGCACTGTCCCGGCCGAAATAGCCGCGCGCGACCTGCTCGGCCAAATGAATAGAAACACCTCGTCGCCACAGGTCGTGACGAGCTGGAATGGACAGAAAAGCCCGCGTGTCGTCATTGAATCCGGCCAGATTGTAGTATCCGGCCGTTTCAACGACCTGATCGAAATACCGCGCAATCCCGGCTGGGCTGTCGTGGAACCACCAAGGCGGCCCGATCCGAAGGCACGGCCAATGCCCCGCCATTGGCGCCAGTTCACGGGCATAGGTGCTTTCGTCCAATGTGAAGAGAATGATCCGCAGTTCCGGCGAGTTTCCGACCCGGTTCAACAGCGCCTCAAGGCCCGTGACCCAATCCATCGCGATTGGAATGTCAGCCCCCTTGTCCCGTCCGAAGTCCCGCATTACCGCGTCGTTCGTGTTGCGCTTGCTGCCCGCATGTATCTGCATGATTAGACCATCATCGACAGACATCTGCGCCATTTCGATCAGCATATGCCCGAAGAAACGGCGAGCATCCTGTTCGGCCCCTTCCCGCCGTCTCAGCCGTTGGTACAGCGCATCCGGGTCTTCCAGCCACTCGGTCTGCACACGTTCGATACCGTGGTCGGTAGCCGTACAGCCCAGCCGGATGAAATAAGCCCGCCGCATTCGCAGCGCATTGAGGTAGCCATCATAGCTGCCCAGATCGCAGCCTGTCAGCTCGGCCAACTTGTTCAGGTTCTGTACGAACTCCGGGTCTGCCCCATCCAAAACCCCGTCTGGGCGGAACGTCGGAATAACTCGCCCGCCCCAACCGCTTGCACGGATATCCCGATGCTCCGCGAGGCCGTCGAGAGCGGAATCCGTGGTGGCCAGAACCTCGATCCCAAACTTGTCGAACAAAGCCCTCGGGCGAAATTCGGGTCGCGCCAGCTTTTCGGCGATCTTATCATAGATCAGGTCTGCTGTGCGTGAAGACAACTCCTCAGACACGCCCAGCGTTTCATGCAGCACGTAGTTCACCCAGATCCGGGATGGCGTTCCCAGAAACAGATGCCAGTGCTCGGCAAAGGTGCGAAACACGTCGCGAGGATCATTCTTTCGCCCCTCTTCCCCAACGCCAAGTTCGGACAAGGGAACACCCTGCGAATAGAGCATTCGGAACACGTAATGGTCGGGAACCACCAGCAGCTCTGCCGGATTGGGAAACGGCGCATCGGTTGCGAACCACCCCGGATCGCAGTGACCATGCGGAGACACGATCGGGAGGTCCTTGATGCCCAGGTACAGGCCTTCTGCCATCCCATTCAAATTACCAGTCAATTCTGCCTCCGATACTGCTGCCCGCAATTGTTAACACAGTTTTTAATGGTTGCATCTTTCCCGTTCGAACCCGCAGACTGACCGGGTGATCCGGGGGAATGAATGAATATTGCGCTGATTGGTTTGGGGATGGTTTCGGGAACGCATGTTGCTGCCATTCAGGCATCGGAGCGAGGTCTCAATCTTGCTGGCGTCCTAGGGCGCAATCCTGAAAAAGCAGCTGAGTTCGCGCAGCGAAACGACACCCGCGCGTTCAGCTCGGTTGAGGAAATCGCAAACGACTCAAACGTCGACTTTGCGATCATCGCTACCCCGCCTGATCAGCGCACAGAGTTGGTGCGGGTTCTTTCGACCGCTTCGAAACCGATCCTGATGGAAAAGCCCATCGAAAGAACGCTGGACGCCGCGACGGCCATTGTCGAGCAGTGCGAGGTGTCTGGTGTTCCGCTGGGCATAGTCTTTCAGCACCGCGCCCGCGCCGCTTCGCAGGCGCTGAAATCAGCCATTGAACAGGGTGAGCTGGGCGCGATCGCCACGGTGGAGATCCGTGTCCCCTGGTGGCGTGATCAGAGCTACTATGACGAGCCGGGTCGCGGCACTTACGCACGCGACGGAGGCGGTGTCATGATCTCGCAGGCAATCCACACGCTTGACCTTGCGATGTGGCTGCTGGGGCCGATCTCGGGCATTCAAGCCATGATGAGAAAAACTCCGTTACACGATCTCGAGGCCGAGGATTGGGCAGGTGCAATCCTTGAAATGGATAACGGCGCGGTGGGAACGTTGATGGCAACTACTGCCGAATATCCTGGGGCCGCTGAATCTATCACGATCCAGGGCACGCGCGCCAAAGCGCATCTGGATTCAGGTGTCCTGACCTTGACCACTTTCGATGGTCGGAAATCCACGGTTGGCGAAACGTCCGCCACAGGCGGAGGGGCCGATCCCATGGCGTTCACTCATGAATGGCACCAGACGGTTATCGAGGATTTCGCCAAGGCCGTCGCCGGTGGAACGAGGCCGCTGGCCAGCGGACGCAGTGCCCTTTTGACTCACGCCGTCATAGACGCGATGCAGATCGCCAATCGAACCGGCCAGAAAACACGAGTCGCCTCATGAGCCTGACCTGCGTCGCCCTTGGTCTGGACCACCGCCATATCTATGGCATGACGGAAAACATGCGTAAAATCGGCGTGGACTGCGTCGGCTACTGGACACAAGGCGATCCAGAAACGCTGCCGGGCTACGTCAAAAGGTTTCCCAATATTCCGCGGCTGGCCCGATTGGAAGACGCCCTAACCTGCGGGGCGGATCTAGCGCTGATTTCCGCAATTCCGGCAGATAGGGCCGCGTTGACGATCCGCGCTATGCAGAACGGCATGGATGTCATGAGCGACAAGCCGGGCTGCACGACGTTCGAGCAACTCGACCAGATCAAGCGAACGGTCGCGGACACCGGTCGAATCTGGTCGGTAAATTTTTCTGAACGATTTGAAACGCCGGTTAGCACCATGGCGACCGAGTTGGTCGAGGCCGGCGCCATAGGGCGCGTGATCCAAACGGTCGGACTTGGCCCGCACCGATTGAACCGGGCAACCCGGCCGGAGTGGTTTTTTAGGCGTGACCGCTATGGCGGAATTCTGACCGACATTGCCTCGCATCAGATCGATCAGTTCTTGCATTACACAGGTTCGGAAACCGCGGAAATCACAAACGCTTACGTGGCGAACTACGCAAACCCCAAGGATCCCGGGTTGCAGGATTTTGGCGAGGTCAATCTACTAAGCGAGAATGGCACCGGGTACATCCGGGTTGACTGGTTTACGCCGGATGCCCTTCCGAACTGGGGGGATGGTCGTCTGACGATCCTAGGAACCGAAGGCTATATCGAGTTGCGAAAATATGTTGATGTGGGTGGGGCCTCAGGGACAGACCATCTGATCATCGTCAACGGTGAAACCTGCCAAAAGATCGACGCATCTGACGCCGGCCTTCCCTACTTTGCGCGCCTCGCCGATGACATCCGTAACCGGACCGAAACTGCAATGACGCAGACCCACTGCTTTAAGGTCATGGAACTGGCGCTACGTGCGCAGGAAATGGCGGAACGCAGATGATCAACGTTGCGATCCTTGGCGCTGGTATCGGTGCGCAACATCTGAGCGCACTGGAACGGCTTGACCGCGACTTCCGCGTAGCCGCCATGGTCGACCAGAATACGGACCGGATCGAACAGATTCGACAGAACGCGAATTTTCGAGCACTGACCAACATTCAAGACGCGCTGGATGATCCGGCGATTGATGTCATCGACATCTGCCTGCCGCCCCATCTGCATGTACCGACCACCCTTGAGGCACTGGCGGCAGGAAAACACGTTGTCTGCGAAAAGCCTCTTGCGACCTCGATGCAGGATGTGGATCGGATCACGGCAGCCGCACGCAGCGCGGGCAAGCAGGTGTTTCCGGTCTTTCAATACCGGTGGGGCCCGTCACTGGCCCAACTGCGCCACTTACAACGCGCAGGCCTGACCGGAGCGGTCCAAACTGCCGCGCTTGAAACCCATTGGTCCCGAGAGGCGGACTATTACGCGGTGCCGTGGCGAGGAACATGGGCCGGTGAACGCGGCGGCGCGGTTCTGGGCCATGCCATCCACAACCATGATCTGCTGACTCATATCGCGGGCGATATCGCCTGGGTGTCTGCAATGACAACGACGCGGGTCAACCCGATCGAGACGGAAGACTGCGCCGCGATCTGCTTTGGCATGACTTCCGGAGCATTGTGCACAAGCAATATCACACTAGGCGCCGCCACGGACGAAACCCGCCTGCGGTTCGTCTTTGAAAAGGTGACCGCCACCTCTGGCACGGAACCCTATGCCCCGGGCCAAACGCCTTGGACATTCGCCGCGCGGGATCCGGCGGATCAAGCCGCTATCGACGCGGCTCTTGCCGCCGCCGCTGCCGAGCCAACGGGGTTCGAAGGTTTTTTTACCGAAGTCGGCAAAGCGCTGCGGTCCGAGGCAAATTCGGCCGTTACGCTGAAGGATGGCGCTGCGTCCATCGGCCTTGTTACGGCGATTTATCACGCGGCGCGCACCGGGCAGCGCGTTGCCCTTCCCATCAGGCCCGATCACCCACTGTATGAAGGATGGCTGCCATGAAACAATGCTGGCGTTGGTTCGGACCCGAGGATCCGATCGCCCTGGCCGATCTCCATCAAGTCGGGGTTCAGGGAATCGTCACCGCGCTGCATCACATCCCACCCGGACAGCCTTGGGATGAACAGAGCATCGCCGAACGGCAGGCCGTTCTTGCCGCGGCCGGGTACAGTTGGGACGTTGTCGAAAGCCTGCCCGTATCGGAGGCGATCAAGACGCAGTCGGCAGACATGGCCGAGCATCTGCAGGCGTACAAGTCCAGCCTCAGGGCCCTGTCCGTCCGTGGCGTCAAAATTGTTTGCTACAACTTCATGCCGATCCTGGATTGGACGCGCACCGCCCTTCGTGCCCCACAGCCGCATGGCGGAACGGCCATGCTGTTCGACCTGACCGATTTTGCAGTTTTTGATATACATATTCTCGAACGTCCGGGCGCGTCCGAAGACTATTCCGGCGACGTCCGCCAAGCGGCCAAGGATCGCTTCATGCGCATGTCGGATGAATCCAAGGCCCAGTTGCAGCACAATGTCACTGCGGGGCTGCCCGGCGCCAACGATCAGTGGAGCGTAGAGGACGTGAGCGGCTTGCTGCAGACATATGCCGAGATAGACCGTGACCGGCTGCGCGCAAACCTCATCGACTTCCTGTCTGAGGTCGCCCCGATAGCCCAAGAATTGGGGGTGCGCTTGTGCTGTCATCCCGATGATCCGCCCTTCTCGTTGCTCGGTCTGCCGCGGGTCATGTCCAGTACCGAGGACTACGGCGCCGTACTGGATGCGGTTGATATGCCCGCGAACGGCGCAACCTTGTGTACCGGATCGCTGGGTGTTTCCCCTGAATTCGATGGGCCGGAGTTCGTTCGCCGGCATGGCGACCGGATTCACTTTGTTCACTTGCGAAACACCCGACGCATCGCGGGGTCAGACAGCCAGAAGCCCGATTTCTATGAGGCTCCGCATCTGGAGGGCGACACTGACATGATCGGAACCATTCGCGAGCTGATGAAAGAACAACGCCGCCGCAAATCTCAAGGGCGGGACGACTGGCAAATTCCTATGCGACCCGACCACGGACAAGAGCTGCTGAGCGATCTGGGCGGACACAGCACTCCCGGCTATCCGCTGATCGGACGAATGCGCGGGCTGGCAGAATTGCGCGGCATCATGGCGGCGTTTTCCTGACACGTCGGATCAGGCAGTTTCTTTCCGTCCGTAACACTTCTTTGCTTGCCTGTGCGCCGCATTCTTCGTTTACTTGCGGGACGTAAACGGGCAGCGGGGTGTCTTCCGGACTCGCCCGACGTCTGTTCAAGACGCGTGAAACTCCCGCGAAAACCGATGCCTTGGGGCATCATTTTTCGAAACGTCTGCCAGACGGCAACGACGGAAGAACGGGAGGATTCCAAATGAAAACCGCAGGCGTAATCGGTCTTGGCGACATGGGCAGCGGCCTTGCCAAGAACCTGATCAAGAATGGCTTTGAAACATCCGGTTTCGACCTGAGCGTGACACGCATGGCGGCATTTGCCGACATGGGCGGCCGGCCCAAGGACAGCGTGGGGCAAGTCGGTCGTCACGCCGCCACTGTGTTTGTCATGGTGATGAACGGAGATCAGGCCCGCGATGTCATCTTGGGTGAAAACGGGCTGGTTCCGAACATGGCGAAAGGCGGAACGGTCATCCTGTCGGCGACCATTACCCCGGCCGAAGCCCGCGCCATCGGGCAGGATATGGAGGGCTCGGGCATCCACCTAATAGACACCCCTGTCTCGGGTGGGTTCCTCGGCGCGCAGAACGGCACATTGACGATGATGGCTGCCGGTGCTGCGGATGTGCTGGACAGAAATGCAGAAGTCATGCAGGCAGTGTCCGCAACCATTCATCGGGTCGGAGAAAACGCCGGCGACGGGCAAACCGTGAAAGCCTGCCTGCAATCTCTGATCGGATCGATCTTTTCCGCCACATTCGAGGCTGCGGCCCTGGCGGCCAAAGCCGGTGTCAGCGGTCAGGCATTACTTGATGTGTTCTCCTCATCCAGCGCGGGGTGCGGCGTCGTGAATACCGCCCTTGAAAACATCATTGATCGCAAGTTCGAGGCCACCGGTAGCCATATCGCAACCATGCACAAGGACCTGACTATCTCGCTGGCACTGGCCGGTTCGTTGGGCGTTCCAATGCACACAGCGTCATCCGCAATGCAGATCTTTCACGCAGGAAAAACCAAATACCCGAACGGCGACAACTGGGTGTGTACTCAGGTCATCGAAGAGATCGTTGGCGCAGAATTGCATCGCTGAGGGGGGACGAACATGAAACTTGGTGTGATTTGCGACGGCATTTCCCGCGAACTGCGGCATGCCGTGGACGTAATGGACGAATTCGGTCTGGACTATGCAGAGCTTCAGTTCGTTGGAGATACGGAGGTCGGGGACCATTCCCCGCAGGAAATTGCCGAGATCGACGCGCTTTTGCGCGACCGGGGCAAGCCTGTGTCATGTCTGTCACGCCATATCTTTGCGGGGATGACAGCTGCCAACAGGCCCGGCGACGACCTGCACACTCGGCACATGGACGCCTTGAAACGCGTAATCGACATGGCGCATGTTGTTGGGTCTCCGCTCGTTCGGATCATGACCCAACGAAAAGAGCAGATACTCTGGGGAAAAAACGGCGCCGAGAAATGGAACGTGGCGCATGGGGTGTGGGACTCGATGCCGCCTCTGATCGCGCCGGCGGTTGAACTGGCAAGAGCTGAGGGGGTGACGCTTGTCGTGGAAACCGGAAACGGCACGCTGGTCAATTCCAACTATACAGCCCGCAAACTGATCGACGAGTTGGATGCAAAGGATGCGTTGAAGGTACTTTGGGACCCCGGAAACAACTGCTGGTGCCATGAACTGGCATACCCGGACGGTTACGAAGAACTGCGCGGCGGCTATTTAGGTCACATTCACATCAAGGACGTAAAGGTCGACACGCCACGGGCAACGCTGGAAGTGCGCCGTATGGGGGAAGGTCAGCTCGCGCCCCTATTCCAACCCATCGCGGACGCGCTCCGATCCGATGGCTATGATGGCGTGATTTCCTTGGAAAGCGTTTATCATCCCGGCAACGAAAATTTCGAAGATGGGTTTCGTTTGTGCGTAGACAGGTTCAAAAGCCTGTTTGCATGAATGAAAGTCATAGAATGTTATAAATCAAATACTTAAGCCTCAAAGTTGAATGCCGAATGGGGTGCGGAAAGCTGGGCGCATTCGCGCAAGATCAAGGAAAGGATCTGATGGATGAAGCAAGAGTTTTTTGAGCTGTCCATTGAAACGCCCGGCAAATCCCTCGCCGACATCAGCGGGGTGGTTCAGGGTGCGGTGTCTGACCATGAACTTGGCTCGGGCCTGCTGACCCTTTGGTGCGTCCACACCGGTGCCGCGCTGTTGGTTCAGGCCAATGCCGATCCCGAGGTGGTCAAGGATATCGAGACGTTCTTCGAAGAACTGGTCCCCAAATCACCAGGCAAATATCACCATCGCCCGAGCGAAGACGACAACGCGCCATCGCATTTGCGGGCGCTGTTGACGCAAACGCAGGTGTCCATCCCGGTCGAACAGGGGCAGCTTCCGCTGGGCCGCGTACAAAGCCTGTATCTCTTCGAACATCGCGAGGCACCCAAGACACGACGATTGAAGGTGCACTACATCGGGACGTGATGCCTTAGGTCCCGTGGCGCGTTGACGGTGTTACCGCCCCATCCAGCCCCCGTCGACAACAAGGATTTCACCGTTGACGTAGTCCGACGCTGCAGAAGCCAAAAAGACTACAGGTCCGGCAAAATCACCAGGCGTACCCCAACGGCCTTGGGGTGTTCGTTCCAGAATCGACTTTGATCGGACCGGATCGTCCTGCAGGGCTTGGGTATTGTCGGTCGCGATGTAGCCGGGGGCGATTGCATTCACGTTCACACCCTGCCCGGCCCACTCATTGGCCAGGGCCTTCGTCAGCTGTCCAATCCCACCTTTCGAGGCCGCATATCCGGGAACGGTGATGCCGCCCTGAAACGTCAGCAGCGAGGCGGTGAAGATGATCTTGCCCGAGCCGCGCGCCAGCATGTCCTTGCCGATCTCGCGAGACAGAACAAACTGAGAGGACAGGTTGACCTCAATCACTTCGTCCCACCAGTCGTCCGGGTGTTCGGCGGCAGGTTTGCGTTTGATTGTTCCGGCATTGTTGACAAGGATATCAGGGGTTTGTCCATCGGCTCTTAACTGATCAATAAACCCATGCAGTGCAGAGCGGTCCGAGAAGTCGCATTGGTAAGCCCGGAAACTGCGCCCCATCGCGGTGACGGCTTTTTCGACCTCCGAGCCGGACAGCTCGAGCGAGGCGGACACTCCGATGATGTCTGCTCCAGCCGATGCCAATGCCTCGGCCATGCCGCGCCCGATGCCGCGTTTGCATCCGGTCACAAGGGCCGTTTTTCCCGTCAGGTCGAAACTTTGCAAAACACTCATGAACGCGGTCCTACTTCGATCAGGCTTTTCATTGCGGTTGGGCTGCGATCCAGTGCTTCGAACGCGGCCTGAATGTCTGCCAGAGGGCTGACATCAGTGATCACGACATCCGCGTCCACTCCGCCCGAGGCGACAACTGCGATCGCCTTCTCGTAATCCTCCGGCTCATAGACCCGAGCACCGATCAGTTGCAGCTCTCGCCAGAAGAATTGGAAGAGGTCGATCTTGGGTTTTTGAGCATGGATCGCGACCATCACGATCCGGGCCCGCGTCGCGGCAACGGCTGTCATCGCATCAACACCGGGCTGCGTTCCCGATACCTCGAAAACTACATCCGCCCCTTTGTCGCCCGTGCGCCCGTTGATCGTGGCCACCAGATCGGTTTCGATTGGGTTGATCGTGTCAAAACCAAGCTTTTCGGCAATGGCCAAGCGGTTTGGGTTCACTTCGGAAATCACGACGTTTCCGCCCGCGTCCCGCGCAACCATGGCAACCAGGATGCCGATCGGGCCGCCGCCGATGACGACGACGTCCTCGCCAGATTGCAGGCTAGACAAGCGCACATCGTGGCAGGCAACGGCGACCGGCTCGATCAGCGCCGCGTGATCCATGCGCAAGTCATCCGGTAGAACGTGCAAGGTGTGGGCCGGAACGGTCCAGATCTCTTGCATGGCACCATCGGTATCGAGGCCGAGAAACTTGAGGTTCTGACAGATATGCTGATGCCCCCGTTTGCAGGCCGGGCACTCGCCGCAGTGATCAAGCGGTCGGACGACGACCTTTTGGCCGGGCTTTATCGTATCGACGCCCTCGCCCACCGCTTCTACGACACCGGACATCTCATGCCCAATTACCCGGTTCAGGCCGACACGGGCATCCATGTTGCCGTGGTAGACGTGCATATCCGTCCCGCAAATCCCGCAATAGGCAACGCGAATGGCGGCCTCGCCGGGGCCCGGTGCCGTCGCCTGAGCCTGTTCCACGGCAAAGCTCTTGTTGCCCCTGTAATACGCCGCAGAGATCGTCTGGGTCGTCATGTATGCATCTCCCTGTGTTCCGCATTCAGTTTGTCCCAGTCGAATTCCACTCCGGTCCCCGGCGTATCCGGGGCCACGGCCAGGCAGTCTTCCACGACCAGCGGACGGGTCGTGTACTGGTCTATCGGGAATGAGTGTACTTCCAGCCAACCCGCATTGGGCTGCGCAGAAACAAGGCTGACGTGCAGCTCCTGCATGCCATGGCTACAAACCGGAATGCCGTGCTGGGCGCTCAGCGCGGCCACGCGCAACCAGCCGGTAATCCCGCCACAGTTTGAGGCATCGGGCTGGATGAAACTCAGCTTCGCGTCATCAAAGGCGTACTCGAATTCGTGAATCGTGTGCAGGTTTTCACCCATAGCAAGGGGCACGCCCGTGGCTTCGGCAATTCGGCCATAGCCTTTGTAATCGTCTGGAATTGTCGGTTCCTCGAACCACAGGGTATCGCAGTCGGCGAACCCTCGGGCTGCCACGATGGCCTGCTCGACGCTCATTGAGTAATTCGCGTCGACCATGAAGAACCGGTCCGGCCCCAACATTTCGCGCACCGCCCGGGCCCGCGCCAGATCATCGGCCAGATCCGGTTGACCGACCTTGATCTTGACCGCGTTGAACCCACGCGCAAGGTAGCCTTCGGTCTGCAACAGCAGTTTCTCCAACGAGAAATTCAGGTCGATCCCGCCGGCGTAGGCCTTGCACCGTTTGGACGCTCCACCAGCCATTTGCCATAGTGGTGCATTCTGCGTTCGGCCGCGAATGTCCCAAAGGGCAATATCCACGGCCGAAATGGCGAACGAGGCGATCCCACCCCGTGCCACATAGTGCACATGCCATTGCATGGCATCGTACAGGCTTTCGATCTGTTCGGCGCCTTGTCCAACCAGGAACGGCGCTAGATCATGCTGGATCATCGCCAAGATGGCATGACCGCCCTTGCCGCCCGTATAGGTATACCCAACCCCCTCAACCCCATCCGACGTTTGAATGGTAACGGTGATCAATTGAAAGAACGTGTGATCGCCATGTTTGGCGTCGACCAGGACTTCGGCGAGCGGGACGTTGAACAGCCGCGCTGAAACACTTTCTATGCGATTCACGAACCCAAGACCTTCTGCTGCCTGGCAATAACCCGAGACTGTAAGAGGATGACCACAAAAAGAAAGCCTCCACGTATGACCATCTGCCAATAGGCGCTGAAACTGATGGTCCCCTGACCGTTTTCAAAGTTCAGAACGTTGAACACCAGACCCAGCAAAAGCGCTCCGGCCACGGTCGCAGGGATCGAACCCATCCCACCTGTCAACAAGGTGCCGCCCACAACAACGGACGCGATGGCCGACAATTCCCATCCGATGCCCTCAAGGGGTTGTCCGGCTCCAAAACCCGAGGCCAGAAAGACGCCAGCCAGCCCTGCGCAGCCGCCCGAAAGCAGGTAGACGAAAGCCTTGGCGCGATTCACCTTCAGACCCATGAGGTTCGAGGCATCCTCGCTGCCACCGATCGCCAAGACGGTCCGCCCGATGGTTGTTCTTTCCAGCACCAGCCACAGTACCAGCGTCAGTCCGGCCACTATGACTATTGCCCATGGAAACAGACCAAACGCCTGCCCCATGCCAAGCTTGGTGAAGTTCGACCCCCAATCAACCGAAATTGTCTGGGCGCCCGAAATCACCAGTGCGCCGCCTTTTGCGGCCAGCATGGTGGCCAGCGTGGCGATGAAGGGCGGAATCCGAAGGATGATGATGCAAAAGGCGTTGATCGCTCCGAAGCCCACCCCGGCAAGCACGGCCCCCGGCAGCGCAACCTGAATCCCGTATGGGCTGAGATAGGCCGCAACAACCGACGTAAAGGCCGCAACGGATCCAACCGACAGATCAATCCCGCCGGTCATGATCACAAAACACATACCCAGCGCAATCGCGATGAACATCGCGTTGTAGTTCAGGAAAGACGAGAAATTGTAGGCGCTGCCAAAGTTGTCATAGCGCATCAGCCCAAACAGGATCAAAGCCAGCAGTGCGATCCACACCGTCACCGAAGCCGAATTGCGCCGAAGGTACTTTCGCAGGTCAAAAGCCGTTTCATCCAACATCGATCAAGCCCTCCGGAACTGCTGGACCCAGACGGCCAGGATAATAATGACCGCTTTGGCGATCAGTGCAACTTCGTCCTCTACCCCGTTGGCCAGCAATGTATATTTGACCAACTGGATGATCACAGCACCCAGTATGGCACCAAAGATCGGCGCCCGTCCGCCTTGTAAAAGAGCCCCGCCAACGACAGCGGCCGCGATGGCGTCAAGCTCCATCAGATTGCCGTTGCGCGCGGCGTCCGAGGCCGAGTTGATCGCAACCACGATCAGACCAGCCAAGCCCGCAAGCACCGCGCAGATGACATAGGCCCCGATCTTGACCCGCCGGACGGGACCACCGGCCAGATAGGCCGCGCGTTCATTGCCGCCGATCGCTAGCAGGTAGCGGCCCCAAGTGGTTCTGGTGATCACCCAGAACAGCACACAGGCAATGGCCAGCGCCAGCCAACCCTGGAACGGCAAGCCAAGCACCTTGCCGGTTCCAAGATAACTGAATGAAGGGTTGGAAAACGTCTGCAGGTTCCCGTTCGTCAAGACTTGGGCAATACCGCGACCCGAGATAAAGAGAATGAGCGTCGCAATAATGGGTTGCACATTCAACACGGCAACCATCACACCGTTGAACACCCCGCATAGCCCGGCGATAAACAGCGGTAGGACAATGGCCAAAGTGACGCCCAGCATCGGATAGGCAGCGCCCAGATCCGACAGGAAAATCAGCGGAGCAACTGCCCCCGCCAGTGCCATGACCGCACCGACCGAAAGATCGATACCACCCGTGGCGATCACCAGCGTCATGCCCATGGCCACGATGGCGATCGTGGCAACCTGGCTGATATTCACGAACAATGTTTGCAGTTGCAGGAAATTGGGGGTGAAAAACGCGTTGAACACCAATAAGGCGACCAACGCGGCGATGCCGCCGTGAAAGCGGAAGGGCATTGAGGCGACCCGTTGCGGCAACTTCATTGCTCGGTCCATGAACCAGATCCTCCTTCATGATGCGCAAGCGCGCGCACCAGTATGTTCTCGGTAATCCCGGGGTTGGTCAGTTCCTTGACCGAGCGCCCCTCGTGCATGACCACGATGCGGTCGGCGCCTTCTACCAGTTCTTCGAATTCTGAACTAATGAGGACCACGCCAAACCCCTTCTCGACGTAAGACCGAATGAACGATTGGATCTCTCGCTTGGCGCCGACATCCACGCCTCGGGTCGGCTCATCGAGTATCAGGATGTCGGGCTGCGTCGCCAGCCAACGGGCAAGCAGCACCTTCTGCTGGTTGCCGCCGGACAGCTCGCGAATGGGTTGGTCCATATGCGCCGCCTTGATGCCCAGATCGTCGATGAAGGCCTGAACGATCTCTCGCTCGCGGGCAAAATCGATCTGACCACGGCTGGCTAGTTTCGGCAAAAGGGCCAACGTTATGTTCTCACGCACGGACATGTCGGGAATAATCCCTTCGGCCTTGCGATCTTCGGTCAGAAAGCCGACCCCGTTTGCTATCGCTTCACCCGGTCCGGACGGTTGCCCGACCGCACCGTGTATCTCGATTGCGCCGCTGAGTGCTCCGTCCACGCCGAACAAAGCGCGCGCCGCCTCAGTCCGGCCAGAGCCCAGCAACCCGCCCAACCCAACGATTTCCCCGCGGTGGAGCGTGAGGTCGAAATGCGTCAGTCGTGGGCCTGTCGAAACAGAGTCGGCCCGCAGAACGATATCGCCTTTCTTAGCCTTGGCGCCGGCGAAGTCCGTCAAACCGTCTGCCGCAATCTCGTCCTTGTTGCGGCCCAGCATGTCCGCGATCATTTCCAGCTTGGTCGTGTCCTGGACATTGCGAGTGCTGACAGTGCGCCCGTCGCGCATCGTTGTGACCCGATCGCAGATCTGGAACAGCTCATCGAGGAAATGCGAGACATACAGAACGGACACGCCCTGTTTCTTCAACTCGCGCACCACACCGAACAGAACCTCGACCTCGCTGGCATCAAGCGACGACGTCGGCTCGTCCATAATGACCAGCTTCGCGTCAAGAGAAACAGCCCTCGCAATCGCAACCAACTGCTGGATCGCAGTCGAGAAATTTCCTAGCGGCTCAGTCACGTCAATTTCTATGCCAAAGCGCGCAAGAACCTCGCGTGCGCGCCTGTTGCCCTCGCGCCAGTCGACCAAACCGAGACGTTTGGGCTCGTACCCCATGATAATGTTCTCGGTCACCGACCGCAGCGGAACCAGGTTGAGCTCCTGATAGATCGTGGCAATTCCGGATTCCTGCGCTTCGCGCGGGGTGGAAATGCGGCTAGGCCCACGCGCCAAATGGACGTCGCCGGCATCCCGATCGTAAACTCCGGTCAGAACCTTGATCATCGTCGATTTGCCGGCACCGTTCTGACCGATCAGCGCATGAACCTCGCCAAGTGCGATCTCCAGACTGGCCTGGCTCAGTGCCGGTACGCCGGCAAAGGACTTTTCAATTCCTGACATCGAGACGAGCGCATTCATAAGATGTCTTCCTCCGATTGCTTGCAGGCGGCACCGACCACAGGCCAGCACCACCCACCAGGGAGAATCAATAAGCTTCGTCGATGTGATCAGCCGCATTGTCTTTGGTAAAGATGCGATCTTCGACTTTCACCCATTCCGGGATCGTCTCGCCAGCCGCGTATTTCTTCATGATTTCACAAGCCAGAGGACCGAAGAAGGGCGAGCTTTCCACCGTGACCCCCATCTTGCCATCGATGATGGCCTGAAGAGCATCGCGTGTCCCGTCGATCGAAACGATGGTCACATCCTCGCCAGGCTTGCGGCCGGCCAGTTCCAGAGCCTGGATCGCGCCGATCGCCATTTCGTCATTGTGGGCGTAGACCACGTTCACATCGGGGTGCGCCTGCAGCAGGGTTTCCATCACCTGACGACCCATGTCGCGCGCAAAGTCACCGGTCTGAGAAGCCACGATCTCAAAGCGGTCGTCCGCTGTGATCGCGTCGTCGAAACCCTTTTTACGGTCATTTGCAGGTGAAGAACCAGTTGTGCCTTCCAACTGGACGATGACGCCCTTGTCGCCGTCGAAATTTTCCATCAGCCATTGCGCGGCCCGGTTGCCCTGATCAATGAAGTCCGATCCCAGGAATGCTACGAAATGCTCGCCTGGCTTGGCGACAGCCGGATCAACCGAGCGGTCCACGAGAAAAGTCGGAATGCCGGCGGCGCGTGCTTTCATAACCGCCGGAATCAGTGGCTTTTCTTCCCTTGGAGGCAGAAACAGAACGTCGATGCCTTGTGCGATCATGCTGTCCACATCCGCAACCTGCTTGGCCGCAGATCCAGCTGCATCCGTCGCGATAAGGTCCCAGCCGCAGGCCTCGGCCGTGTCATGGAACGATTTGGTCTCGGCAATGCGCCACGGATTGTTCGACTCCATCTGCGCAAAGCCAACTTTGTAGCGCTCCTTCTGCTCAAGCTGTGGCAGATCCTGCGCAATCGCAGTCGTGCCCAACAGCGCACCCGCGACAA
Source organism: Ruegeria sp. YTSA105 (assembly GCF_059610225.1). NCBI lineage: Bacteria > Pseudomonadati > Pseudomonadota > Alphaproteobacteria > Rhodobacterales > Roseobacteraceae > Ruegeria > Ruegeria sp. YTSA105. The sequence goes on along the minus strand of NZ_JBXWNE010000006.1, from coordinate 147,756 downwards.
CCGTCGAGATCAAAAGAGTTCTGCGTTTCATGGTTATTCCTCCTCCATTGGTGCGGTCGCCAACGTTTTGACCGCGAGTTTTAGGTCATGCCCAATTCATGTAAGTCGTCTGTTTCCTCAGATAGCCATCGAAGCCATATGCGCCGTCTTCACCCCCAACCCCGGACATACCCCAACCGGTATGAAATCCCTGCACGGCCTCGCCATTGGAGCGGTTCAGATACAGTTCGCCGAACTTCAAACGGCTCGGGGCCTCCATCAATCGCCGGTGCGATGCCGTAAAGAGATAGGCAGACAGCCCGAATGATGTGTCATTCGCTACGTCTATCGCCTGATCAAAATCATCTACTCGCATGGCTGTTGCCACGGGGCCAAAGACCTCCTCTTGCATCGCGGCATTGCTGTTGTCTGAGACCTCAAGAACCGTCGGGGACATCCAGTGCCCCTTATGGTGCGCCCCGTCCGTCAGGGGCCCACCTGCAAGATGAACCGTGGCGCCTTCGGCGATGCTGCGCTGGATGATCTCGGCGACCTTGGTCACTTCGGCCTTGCTGACTTTGGGACCCAAATCGCAGTCGTCCATCGGTTCCCCGATCGACAAAGCGCGGACCGCGGACACGAATTTTTCCAAGAACTGATCCGCAATGCCGCGATGCAGATACATACGCTCGTTGCAGGTGCAAATCTGGCCGCAATTGGCAAACCGGGCGGCAATGGCGGCCGAAACGGCGGCGTCAATATCCGCATCCTCCATCACGATGAACGGAGCCTTACCGCCAAGCTCGAGCCGGACAACCTTGATCCGGTTGGCCGCGGCGCGAAAAATCTCTTTCCCGGCGCGTGTGCTGCCGGTCATCGTGATCAGTGACGTATCGGGGTGTTCGACCAACCGCTGCCCTACCACCGGCCCCTTGCCTGTCAGAACATTAAGAACACCGGGCGGAAACCCGACCTTGTTGGCAAGCTCGGCGACCGCAAGACCGGATAGCGGCGTGATTTCGTGCCCCAACAGAACTACGGTGTTGCCCGCGACTAGCGCGGGTCCGACCTTCCTGGCGGCCAATGCCAACGGATAGTTCCAGGCCGTCAACGCAACAACAACGCCATAAGGATGACGCCGGATCTGGATTTCCTCGGACTCGTTGTCCGACGCAACTATGTCACCCGAAATCCTCCGGGCCTCTTCAGCCGCATGGCAAAGAAAGGTGACGGCAGCATCCACTTCACCTCGGGCTTGCGAGATCGGCTTGCCCTGCTCGGCGGTGATCAGAGCAGCCAAACGACCGGCGTCGATCCGGACAGCCTCAGCGAGCCTCAGGACCAGTCGAGCCCGCTCGATCGCCGGGCGCGAGGACCACGAGCCAAAAGCCCGATGGGCCGCCTCGACCGCCGCATCCGCGTGAGCGGCAGCGCCATCTGGAACTAGCGCAACGATCTCTTCATTCGCAGGGTTTTCGACAACAACCGTGTCCGCGTCAAGGTCGACAAAGCGGCCATCGATGAACATCGAATGCCGAACGACTTGACCCAACCCCCCCACTACAGACCGCAATTTCGCCTCCCGCGCTTGCTCGGTCAAACCACAATGGCGACCGCACCACCGATCAAAACACTAATATTATTATTTAGTCAACACTAATATTAATTACTATCCGCTAATATTAGTTGCACGTCCTCCGCATAATCGGTAAAAAGGATACGAACAAAAAGGTTGAGCGATGAACGATCAAGCGAACAAGGCCGGACAACACAGGGGTGTAGGACGAGTCGCGGGCCGACAGCGCATAACGATGCACGACATTGCACGCGTCGCTGGATGCTCACAAACGACAGTATCGCTGGTTCTGAACAAGAACGATTCCGTCAAAATCTCCGAGGACACAAAGCAACGAGTCCTGGATGCCGCCAATACGCTTGGATACGCCATGCCCTCTCAACTCAGGAAACCCCAAGACAGCGCGCGCCGACCCTCGGCACTAGACGACACCATCGCTTTTGTCGTGGACGATCTGGCGTCGAGCCCCGAAATGGTAAACGCGTTTAGCGGCGTGAAACAGGCCGTTCGGGACACCGGAAATCTTGTATTGCTGGCAGAAACCCAAAACGACCCAGAGGTCGAACCCAGAACGCTTAAGTATTTCCTCGACCAACAGGTTGCGGGCATCGTTTACGCAACTGTTTTCACCCGGCGGGTGGTCGTTCCGGAAATCCTCACGCAGGCCGCAACCCCGGTTCTGCTGCTAAACTGCTTTTGCGACGACCTCTCGTTTCCTGCGGTGATCCCCGGCGAAGTCGCTGCTGGACATACGGCGACCAACGCCCTGATCAAGGCCGGGCACAAACGAATCGCCACTATCACCGGCGAGCCGTTCATGGAATGCGCCGCGGGACGAACGACCGGGTATAGAAACGCCTTGGCTTCCGCCGACATTCCATTCGACGAGGACTTGGTTGTCGAAGGCAATTGGTTGCCCAGCGCCGGATATGCCGCCACGCGCGAATTGATGGACCTGCCCTCTCCGCCAACCGCCATTTTCTGTCAGAATGACCGCATGGCAATCGGTTGCTATGAGGCACTCAAGGAACTTGGCCTGTCCATCCCCGAGGACATCTCGGTCATCGGATTTGACGACGACGAAACCGCGCGACACCTTTCGCCGCCACTGACCTCGATGATTCTTCCCACCCGGGCGATGGGACGCTGGGTCGTCGAACAGCTATTCCACGGGCCGACGGATGGTCAGAGGCACCCACTCGTGAAGCTTGAATGCGAACTGGTCGAGCGCGACTCGATCAGAGAACCCAAACGCCGGACCTGAAGGCGACATCATGACGGAAACCTTCGATCACATCGTCATCGGCGGCGGCTCAGCCGGTGCCGCAGCCGCCGCCCGACTGGTCAACCAGGGCAAGTGCAGGGTTCTGGTGCTGGAGGCCGGGCATTCGCACCACCATCCATTGCTGGACATGCCGCCGGGTATTTTCAAGATGATCAACGGGTCCAAGTTCATGACCTACCACCAGACCGAACCGCAGGACCACCTGGACGGCCGCGTGCATGAGATTCCGCAGGCCAACGTACTGGGCGGCGGGTCGTCAGTGAATGCGCAGGTCTATATGCGCGGCCGCCCTTCTGACTATGACGCGTGGAACGACCTGCTACGACAGACCAACGACGGGGTCAGCTGGGGATGGGATGATGTGCTGCCCTATTTCCGCAGGATTGAAGACAACAACAGGCTTCATAATTACCTGCATGGCAGCGATGGTCCGGTGCAGGTCTCTGATCCGGGGTATATCGACGACATGTCCCGTTGGTTCGTTCAGTCGGTGCAGGCCCTTGGTGAACCATTCAACACGGACTTCAACGGCGCAACACAGCGCGGTGTCGGGTTCTATCAGTTCACCAATCGCGCTGGAAAGCGCAGCTCGTCAGCCTATGCTTTCCTCGCCCCTCTCGAGACGAACCCGGACTTGACCATACGGCTTGGCGCCACGGTCAGAAAAGTCATCATCGAGAGCGACAAGGCCGTCGGGGTGCAGTATCGCGACAAAGGCGGGTTCCACACCGTCCGGTGTGATGGTGAGGTTATCCTTGCGGCGGGCGCTCTGGTCACGCCGAAAATCCTCATGCTTTCGGGTATCGGACCGGATGCACATCTTGCCGAACACGGTATTCCTGTGGTCTGCCCACTGCCTGGGGTCGGTCAGAACCTGATCGACCACCCCGAAGTTCCCATCGCCGCCTTTGCCAACGGTCCATACGGATATTTTAAACAAGGTGATGGCTGGCGGATGCTTCGCAACGGCATACAGTTCAAACTGTTCGGCAGCGGCCCAGTGACTTCGGCCGGGGTCGAAGCTGGTGCCTTCGTCAATCCGTCGGTTCCTGATGGAGAACCGACCATTCAAGCCTTTTGCGTGCCCATCGTCTATTTGGATCGCGACGCGCTGGACGAGGTGCAGGATGACTTTGGCGTGACCGTTACGACCGTCGTGGTCAAACCGAAATCACGCGGAGAGGTTCGGCTTCGCTCGGCCGATCCTCAAGCTATGCCGGTGGTTTCGCCCAACCTTCTGAAGCATGAGGACGACATGCAAGAGATGATCCGGGGGCAGCGGTTCTTTCGTCGGGCATTCACGTCGGGCCCGCTTGCACAAAGGATCCGCGAAATCGTCATTCCGATAGCGGACGACGACCAGACGCTGCGAGCACATTGCAAGAGATTCGTAAAAACCAACTATCACCCGGCGGGCACTGCCAAAATGGGCCGGGACGGCGACGGAATGGCAGTGCTGGACGCCAGAATGCGCGTTCGCGGGATCGAGAGCTTACGGGTGTGCGACATGTCCGCAGTGCCCGACATCAACGCCGGCAACACAAACGCACCTGCCATGATGCTTGGCGAACGATGCGCCGACCTTATCCTTGGCATCGGATCAGTACGCGAGGGACGCAATTCTTATCCGGAACAAAGTTGACGCCACTCGCTAAGAGCGGCGGCGCGGGTCAGCTTGAAGGTGTCTCGGCTGGTGAGCGATCTTTCTTGGTTGAAATGGTTTTAGACGGAAGAATGAACGGCAGCGAATTTCTGTAAACTTCGCATGCGCCTGAACCGTTGCGTCGCGCGTTCGCGTCGTCGAAACGGAAGAGCGGAAATCGAATATACAGCATCACAGCAAGGCGGATGATCTCGGGACTGGTCTTGAAGTTTTTAAAAGAGGCAGGTTTGGTCATGTGCAAAAACTACGCAACCGCCCTGCCCCGCTCAAGCAATGTTCTTCTGACAAGACCGTGGGCTACTGCTCCGGTGAATACCAAATTGGCGAAATCCATGCTCGTTCTTATATCCACACCGCGACATCCTCAAGGAGCGGCAAGCCGTGGCGGACGGCGTCATACGTCGTCCAGCGTGGAGTTGGTATTTCGATGACGCGCATGTAGTACAGAGCATGTTGGCCAGGATCAAAATCGTCGTCTGTCCAATGACCAAACAACTCCGCAGCTCCGTTTGCGTTACTGTAAGTCGAAGTTTCAGGATCAACCGTATTGCCAATGGGCGGCAGCTTGCCATTCACGTCCGGCACGCGATCTACATCAATGATACGTTCTTGCGGCGATCCGCCCACATCGACCCAACCCTTGATGATTTGTACACGATCGAGGTTGGCTCCGATCGGATCTTTTAATGCGTGCACCGCGAAATTTGGTGGGCCGTTCAAAGCTGTCAGAGAACCGCCCATCGGCACGCCGTTGGCATAACCGTCCATTACAAGCTTCACGGGATCGTTGTTGCTTTGGAGTATTGCACCGCCAAAGAAACGCGGCTGTATCCTAGGGCCTGATGTGGCGAAGGTTTCTCGGCTTTGCATCGCGTCAAAAATCGCACCAAGTGTGTTCTTGGACGCCCAGACGCCTGCGAGCGAGCCCGGGTTGGCGTCGGGGCCAAGCAACCAGCCGTCTATCTCGCCTTCGCGGCGTTGTTCGATAGTACCGTCGGCAACACCATGGCTGCCATTATAAGTCGCCTCATCGACATCACTTGGGGTACCGTTATGATTGTCTGTGCCTCCGATGAAACCAAGTTTCCAAGGGTTCGCACCTAGCTTCTGCTCATAGTCGAGCCCTTTAGTCGCAGCCCAACGGACGAAGCCATCGGTGTGGAAGAAACGTTCACGGAATGCAGCGATACTCTCTGCATTCTCGAAGTTCGCAAATTCATCGTTAGGCGACACGCCGGGATGGGTTTCGGAATTGCCTTTGATCTGCATCATTTCGATCAACGGCTCCCACTTGGCGCGGCGCTCGGCATATTCGCGCGTGATTGGATTACCGGCATTGTCGATCGGCTCAAACATCAAGCCTTTGCTTCCGTTGGAGTTTTGTGGGATGGCCAACAGTGTAGAGCCAGCAGCTTCTTGGTAATGCCCTGGAGCAGATGGGATCTGCGTTGAGAGCATCTCGCCAAGAAATTCTGCATGAACGGAAATGGCCGCAAAATCCAGAGGTCGACCAATTCTGCGCTGCACGTTGTTTACCGAGACAGGTTGACCCTTCGCGAAGCGATACGCGTCCGAAGGTGTCAGGCGTGCACTTCCAATGTAGGCATCAAGTGAAAACGAAGTATGTACATGAGTTTCGCCGAAGTAAGCGTTCTTGATCGGGTTCTCAGGCACCATGGCTGAGCAGCCTCATCTTACTGGTCAGCGTGACCCACGCACCTGATTGGTCCGAACAGGAACGCCTGTTCGGCTTCTGACATCTCCAAGTCCTTCGTCCCTGCTACAAGGTTCGCCCTCCCTGATCCGACGGAACAATTCCCTGCTCCACCTTTTTGGGAATTTGCAGCATAGACCTTTGAAAAACATACATTTCTGAGAGGAGAAACTCTGGGTTCCAGACCCATCTCACGAAAATTCCCTGTAAATTGCCGAATATCAGGGAAATCCCTCCCAAAGCGACCCCGCCAAAATGCGCCACTGAGACTGAGGCCTGAATTGCGTTCTGAGTGTACGGATTGCTCCGTCTCTGACTGAAAGCGCATGCGCCAACTCGCGGGAATTGCGGCGCAATTCCGGATCAGAAAACACAACTGAAGTGAGACAAGTATGAGTGGCGGGGAGACAGGGATTCGAACCCTGGGGACGCTCTCACGCCCAACGGTTTTCAAGACCGCCGCATTCGACCACTCTGCCACCTCCCCGCGTGGGGCCGGGTCTAAGGCTATCTTTAAACGGTGGCAAGACCAAATAGGGAAATCTTGCCGAAGCCTGTGCAGCAGACTTTCCATGGCCGAACGTGCAGGCTATGCTTTGCGTGAAAGACCGTGACAGGCTGGCAGTTCAGAACCAGCGATCGGCGGCGGGGTACGATGAAAGAGGCCCCTTACAGGCAAGGGATTGCAAATATGGATCGAGCGACCACGACACGCGCAAAACCGCGGGCACTGGCGGTTCTGGTAATAACAGTTGCGGCTCTGTCAGGGTGCGACGAGGCCCTGACATCGGGTGGAACCTCCACCGAGCAGGCGGACGAAAGCGTGCAGGACGACGGCAAATTAGAGCTGTTTCCCAAAACGACAGGGAACGCGCGTGATGATGTTGAAGCTCCTGATGTCTTCAAGGTCACCGAAGCCGGTTTGTGGGATGGGCGCCCCTCGTTGGGCGGAATCTGGGTCGCGCACCCGGACGTTACACAGCCTGAACGTGTTCAGATAACGAATACAAAGAACAACAAATCCGTAACCGGCGCACTTTTCCGCCGCGAACGCAACTTGCCAGGCCCTGCGCTGCAACTGTCTTCGACTGCCGCCGCGAAACTGGGTATCCTCGCAGGCGCACCGACTCGGGTTGAAGTTGTTGCCCTGCGACGCAAGCCTGCCGAGAAAGTAGAAGAAAAAGCTCCTGAGCCCGAAGAGGTCGCTGAACCCGAAGAGACCCCAACGGCTGAGGCGGTTGAACCTCAGGACAAGAAAACCGATAGCCAGACCACGGCAGATGTGTCCGAAGACGTTGATAAACCAGCCAAGCGTAAATGGTGGCAAAAGAAGGCTCCAGTTGCCGCAGCTGGTGCTGCGACAGCTGCAGCCGTGGCTGAAACCGCAGAAAAGGCCGATGAGGTGGCAACAGAGATTATCGAGGCGGCGCCTGAGCCAGCACCAACCGCAAATCTGACCGATCCCACTGTCACGCCGCCAGCCGAGGCTGCACCGAAGCGTAAATGGTGGCAAAAGAAGTCTGCCGACGAAATCACCGAAACACCTCTGGACCCGATAGAGGGCGCTGCAGCGGCCATCGAAGAGGCCGCCCCTACCCCGGCAGCAACCGCGGCCAGCACTGAGGCTGCCTCCGTTTCATCGCTTTCAAAACCGTTTATTCAGGTGGGCACCTTCACAGTTGAAGAAAATGCCGAAGGTGCTGCCGAGAAAATTCGGCGAAACGGGTTGCCTGCGAAAGTTCAAAAACTCGAAGCCAATGGCAAAACCGTTTGGAGGGTGATCGTTGGTCCTGCTTTGACGCGGGCGGAACGAAACGCAATGCAAAGCGACGTCAAAGATCTGGGCTTTTCTGACGCCTATACCGTGAAGAATTAAGCAAAAGGAGGTCCCCCTCGTGCTGTCCTCATTTCGATCATCTGTACTGACCCTCAGTTTGGCTATGTTTGCCCTGCCCGCACAAGCTTTCGATACGCAAGCCCGTGCTGCCTATGTCATGGACCAAACGACAGGAACCGTTCTTTTGTCCAAAGACGCAGACCAGCCGTTGCCGCCCGCCTCCATGTCCAAACTCATGACCCTGTTTGTAGCATTCGAAGCGCTGCGGGACGGTCGCCTGGAACTGAATGAGGAACTTCCGGTTTCCGAACATGCGACCAGCTATAAGGGCTCAAGTATGTTCTTGAACACGCAGGACCGTGTCCGGGTCGAAGACCTGCTGCGCGGGATCATAGTCCTGTCAGGAAATGACGCATGTGTTGTTATCGCCGAAGCCCTCAGCCCGGACGGAACCGAAGCTGGGTTTGCCCGGTTCATGACCCAACGCGCGCAACAGCTGGGCATGAATAATTCGAACTTTGCGAATTCGAACGGATGGCCAGCCGCAGGCCACATGATGTCTGTGCATGACCTCGCCATTCTGGCCGACCATCTGATTAGCGACTTTCCCGAATATTACCCTCTGTTCGCCGAGGAAGAGTTCGAATTCGACAACCGAGTGCCGTCAAATTCGCGTAACCGGAATCCCTTACTGAAACTTGGGATTGGTGCGGATGGGCTAAAGACTGGCCACACGCAAGAAGCGGGCTATGGCCTTGTAGGATCGGCACAGCAGGGGGATCGCAGGGTCATTTTCGTTTTGTCGGGGCTCGACAGCGTCGCCCGCCGCGCAGAGGAGGCTGAGGCCGTCGTTAACTGGTCGTTTCGCAATTTTGTCGAGAGGCAGCTTGCCGAAGCAGAAAAACCGATAGGACAAGCCGATATCTGGATGGGCACCGCGAAAACGGTTGATCTTGTCCCGCATGAGGATTTGACACTGCTGCTGCCTGTTCTCGGGGATAAGAATGTTGAGGCAGAAATAGTCTATGACGGTCCGCTTGAGGCCCCCATCGCCAAAGGACAGGAAATCGCTGAGCTTGTCATCAAACCCGATGGCCTGCCCGAGATCCGTAGGCCTCTGGTTGCAGCGGAAAGCGTCGAAAAGGGCGGTTTCTTCGTGCGGATTATGACAGTTGGCGGCATTGTCGCGAAAGATGTCATTGGCAACCCGTTGGGCGCGATGTGACGGCAGGCGGGTTATTTCTGACCTTCGAAGGCATCGACGGATCAGGCAAATCCTCGCAAGCGCGTATGCTGGCCGAGCATTTGCGCGAGCTCGGGCATGATGTCGTTCTGACGCGTGAACCTGGCGGCTCTGACGGGGCCGAGGAAATCCGCAGACTGGTTCTTGAAGGCGATCCCGATCGCTGGTCAGCTGAGACGGAAATCCTGCTGTTCACTGCTGCGCGGCGCGACCATCTGGAACGCACCATTGAACCCGCTTTGGCAGCGGGCAAGATCGTCATATGCGACCGTTTCGCCGATAGCACACGCATGTATCAGGGCCTATCACGCGGCGACCTGCGTGGTTTGGTCGATCAGTTGCATAAGCTGATGATCAAACGTGAACCGGATCTGACCGTGTTGATCGACATGGATCCTGAAACCGGCCTCTCTCGGGCCAAGGGCCGGCAGGGCACTGAAGAACGGTTCGAGGATTTCGGCATTCACCTGCAACAGAAGATGCGGGCCGGTTTTTTGGAACTGGCGGATGAATTTTCCGACCGGTTTCGCCTGGTCGATGGCAATAGGGACATGGACAGCGTTGCCCGCGATGTGACAGATATCGTCATGCAAGCCTTGTGACAGACGATTGATGAACAACGACATCCCAATCCCGGACCAGGCACCCGGTGCCCTTCATCCGCGCGAAACGCCACATCTGTTTGGGCAGGCAGAGGCCGAGCAGGCCTTTCTTAGCGCTTATGCTTCTGATCGCCTGCACCATGGCTGGCTGCTGACCGGCCCCCGAGGTGTGGGCAAGGCGACGCTGGCCTGGCGGATCGCGCGGTTTCTGCTGGCGACCCCGGCTGTCGAAGAGGACGGGCTGTTTGGCGCGCCACCTCCCCCTGAAACGCTTGAGGTTCCACCAGATCACCCGGTTGTTCATCGTATTCTGGCTGGTGCCGAGCCTGGCCTGGCCGCCATCAAACGATCCGTGAACGATCAGGGCAGGTTGCGAAATGAAATCGTTGTGGACGACATTCGCAAACTTGGGAAGTTCTTCGGCCTGTCCTCGGCCGATGGGGGCCGCCGTGTCGTCATCGTAGATTCTGCGGATGAAATGAACATCAGCGCCGCCAACGCATTGCTGAAAATGCTCGAAGAACCGCCTGCGCGGACAACGCTGCTGTTGATTTCGCACCAACCGTCCCGCCTTTTGCCCACGATCCGATCCCGGTGCCGTACCTTGCGCCTTTCGCCGTTGAACGCGGAAGATATGAACGCCGCACTGACCCAGACCGGGGTTGAGCTGACTGGAAACCCCGACCATCTGGCCGCTCTGGCCAGCGGGTCCGTTGGGGACGCCGTCCGCCTGATAAATCTGAGCGGACTCGAAATATATGCCGAGCTCATCGTGATCCTGGGCACCCTGCCCCGGCTGGACAGACAACGCGCTCTGGCTCTGGCCGAGGCCGCCGCACAGCGCGGAGCAGCCGAACGGTTCGAGTTGCTGTTGACGCTGATCGACATTGCCTTGTCACGTCTTGCTGTGACCGGTGCGACTGGTGCTCCGCCATCGCCAGAGGCCGCGCCGAACGAAGGTGATATCCTGTCCCGTTTGTCCAGATCGCCGGAGCAGGCACGCCTTTGGGCGGAAACCGCAGCCCAGATCACCGCCCGCGCCCGCCACGGGCAGGCGGTGAACCTTGACCCTGCCGCTCTGGTCCTAGATACGGTGTTCAAGATACAGGAAACCGCCGGTCAGAACAGATGAGCGACACCCCCCAAATCACCGACAGCCATTGCCATCTGGACTTCCCCGATTTTGAAGGACAGTTGGACCTGATCGTCGCAAATGCGGCCGAAGCCGGTGTGACCCGGATGGTGACGATCTGCACCAGGCTGAGGAACGAGCCCACTGTGCGCGCCATCGCTGAGGCTCACGCGCCGGTATTCTACGCGGCAGGCACGCACCCGATGAGTGCAGCCGATGAACCGATGGCAACTGTGGACGAGCTGGTGGCACTGTCACAGCACCCCAAATTTGTTGGTATCGGTGAAACCGGGCTGGATTATCACTATACCGCCGACAGTGCGCAGGTTCAGCAGCAATCCCTGCGCGTTCATATCGAGGCCGCCCAGCGTACCGGACTACCTCTGATCATTCATGCGCGCGCGGCGGACGAAGACATGGCCCGCATTCTGGCCGAAGAATACGGCAATGCCCCCTATTCATGTGTGATGCATTGTTTTTCGTCTTCGGCCGAGCTGGCACAGTCCGCCCTGGATCTTGGGTTTTACCTGTCCATGTCGGGCATCGCCGCTTTTCCCAAAAGCCAGGAATTGCGCGATATTTTCGCAAATGCGCCAGTAGACCGCATCCTGGTTGAAACCGACGCGCCCTATCTGGCGCCGCCCCCGTTTCGCGGCAAACGGAATGAACCGGCCTATACCGCCCACACCGCCCACAAAGGCGCCGAGGTCTTTGGCATGGGCTATGCCGATTTCGCGGCGCAGACCCAGGCCAATTTCGAAAGACTCTTCACCAAGGTCGCCTCTCACAAGGCGGCGGCATGACCACGCTGCGCTGCACCATTTTGGGCTGCGGCTCGTCAGGTGGAGTGCCACGTCTTGGCGGTCACTGGGGCGACTGCGACCCCGAAAACCCCAGGAACATCCGCCGCCGCTGCTCGATGCTGGTCGAACGTGACGGGCCCGAAGGCACCACCTCGGTTCTGATCGACACAACCCCGGATATGCGCAGCCAGCTGCTGGATACCGGCACCGGGCGGTTGGACGGGGTGGTCTATACCCATTCCCATGCCGACCACGTCCACGGCATTGACGACTTGCGCATGATCGTCTTCAACATGCGCGAACGGGTGCCGGTCTGGGCTGATGGTGACACCCAGAATGATCTTTTGGGCCGATTTGGCTATGCCTTCATCCAACCCGAAAACTCACCCTACCCGCCGATCCTCAATCTAAAGACAATCGACGGCCCGTTCGAGATCACTGGCCCCGGAGGCCCTATCCCGTTTCACCCCTTCAAGGTGAACCACGGATCAATCGACGCGCTTGGTTTCAAAATGGGCAATCTGGCCTACCTGCCGGACGTGGCAGAGATATATGACGATGCCTGGACCACATTAGAGGGTCTGGACTGTCTGGTGATCGACGCGCTGCGCCGGTCCCCGCACCCGACCCATGCGCATCTGGAAAAGACCCTTGGCTGGATCGACCTGTTGCAACCAAAAACCGCGGTTCTGACCAACATGCATATCGATCTTGACTATGCCACGGTCGACGCAGAAACCGCAGACAACATCACCCCTGCTTATGACGGCATGGTGATACATCAGGCTCTGTAGAGCCCTGGCCGAGATCATGCAGATATCCTTTCCCGCGCGAATAACTGTTGCGGAACGCTGACATGCTGCAAAATCTCATTGAAGTCATCCTTCCAGTTTTTCTTGTTATTGGAGCCGGTTACGTCTCCACTCTTCTTGGATACTTCAAGGAAAACCACATTGATGGCCTGATGAAGTTCACTCAGGGTTTTGCGATCCCCTGCCTTCTGTTTCTTGCGATTTCACATCTCGACCTCAGTGTCAGTTTTGATCCCAAGCTGTTGATCAGCTTTTACTCTGCTGCTGCGCTTTGCTTTTGTGCCGGCCTGTTCGGCGCGCGACTGATCTTCAACCGCGAATGGGAAGATTGCGTCGCAATCGGTTTTTGCTGCCTGTTCTCCAATTCCGTCCTGCTGGGATTGCCGATTACTGAACGGGCTTATGGCCCTGAAAGCCTTACGGGCAATTATGCCGTCATCGCCTTTCACTCGCCGTTTTGTTACGGCCTAGGCATCACGGTAATGGAGGTGATCCGGAACCGGGGCCACGGAGGATCGCGAATGGTTCGCTCGGTCCTGACCGCGATGTTTCGCAACGCTCTGATTGTCGGGATCTCACTGGGTTTCATCGTAAATCTGTCCGGGCTCGGCGTGCCAGCCGTTGTGGATGATGCCCTTGGCCTGGTGACCCGCGCGGCCCTTCCCGGCGCGCTGTTCGCGCTTGGGGGCGTTCTGGTTAAATACAAACCCGAAGGTGACCTAAGGGCGATCGCCTTTGTCTGCGGCGTTTCTCTGCTGCTGCACCCGAGCCTTTTCTGGCTTTTCGGATCCACCCTTGGACTGCCACAGGATCTATTCCGGTCCGGAGTGATGACAGCCGCCATGGCCCCTGGCTTCAACGCCTATATCTTTGCAAACATCTATGGCCGCGCCAAACGGGTTGCTGCATCCTCTGTTCTGTTGGGGACGGCAGTATCTATCCTGAGCGTCTGGTTTTGGCTGACCCTATTGGGCTGACGGTGCCGCAGGCGGATTGACTTTTACACGACGCGGCGCACCTATCGCTAAAGCGGACAGGACAGATTTATGACACACGCCCTTATCGTTACCCATGGCCAACCTTCTGACCCAGAACCAGCCGAAGCGGCCTTGGCGGCTTATGCGGCCGATGTAAATGCCCTGTGTGCCGGTGTTTCGGTTCATTCTGCAACGCTGGCAGCCCCCGGGGCACTTGACAGCACACTGGACAAGATTCCCGGCGACGCCGTCATCTATCCCCTATTCATGGCCAAAGGGTGGTTTGTCACAGATGTGCTGCCGAAACGTATTGGTGACCGCCGAAACCCTATTCTGGATCCCTTGGGCGCGGACCCGAAATTGCCCCAGTTGGTCGCGCAAACCCTTGAGGGAACGCTGCAGGACAAAGACTGGCGGTCACAAGAAACGGACCTTGTGATCGCTGCGCATGGATCGGGCCGCAGCAGAAACCCTTCCGCCGTTGCAACGGCATTCGGCGACGCTTTGTTGCAACTGATACCACTTGGATCCCTGCGCCTTGGGTTTGTCGAAGAGGCCCCTTCGATTTCTGTGGCCGCCGCAGGAACCGGCGCCCAAACCCTGTGTTTGCCATTTTTTGCCTGCGCGGGTGGCCATGTTCTTGAGGATGTGCCGCAAGAATTAAGCAAGGCCAAGTTCAAGGGACAGGTTTTACCGGTAGTGGGTGAACTGCCACTGGTGCAGCAACACATAGCGTCCGTTCTCAAAGCTTTTTCTTCATCGAAATAGAGTCATCTGACCACATACACTTTGCCGGTTCCTTTAGGGGGAAACCTATCTGTGTGAGTGATCCACAAGCTGCGAATATAGACAGTGGCGAGACCGGCCATTTCGCTTGGCCGCATACAGGGCAAGGTCTGCCGCATGCAAAATCTCAGCCGGTTTAAGCGATGGAAACTGGGTCGAAAGCGCCGTGCCTATACTGGCTGAAACCTGGCACGACACGTTGTCGAACATCATAGTTTCCCGCAGACGTTCGATCAGCCTGCTGGCGATTGCAGAGAGAACACCCTCGTCCGTCAATCCTTTGTATATAATTACAAATTCGTCCCCGCCGACACGCGCCACTGTATCGTCTCCGCGGGTTTCCTCACCCATGATCCGCGCCGCTTGTTGCAACACATAGTCGCCCGCGGCATGCCCGAATTGGTCATTGACCGATTTGAAAAAATCAAGATCCAGATGCATCAGCGCGAATGGAGATTTGGACGAGATCATGTGATCCAATAGAACATCCATCGCCCGGCGATTTTTCAGCCCCGTCAGTGTATCTGTAAATGCCTTTTCCTCGGCGGCAAGCATCGCCCCTTGAAGGCGCAGGTTCAGAGATCTGGACGCCTCCATCGCTGCCGATTTCGCCTCGACCAGATACAATAATTCGATCGCCAGATCAGTGCCCGAGAAATCCGCACTGGTCAGGGCATAGTCCCGGACCGCATCCAAAATCGATATTCCGAAAGACAGATTGATGACCGCCCCCTTACCTTCGGGCAGCGGAGCGATAAGGCCCTTCAATGCTGTGCGCGGGGCGTCATGGAACCTGAGCTGTAACTTGGTGCCGGCCTGGGACATCAAGCCTGAAACTGTGGTAACCGCCCTAGGGCGAAGCAGCTCAAAGATATCCAGAAAGCTCTGACCTTCCATCGGCTTTTCAGGGCGCAGCTTTTGCAAGGTTGATCCGACGCGGGTCACTTTCCCATCCTCGTTCACCAGCAAAAACATTGGGCACAGGGTTTGTAAAAGCTCTGCCAGATTATTCGTGTTCATCATGCTTTTCGCGCCCCTAAATCAAAATGCCGACCTTCTGAAAAAGCGCTTTCTACCAGAACGATTGAGATAAACTCGATCTCACCCTGCTGGCCCTCATGCGATAGCATAGCCAGAGCCCCGTAATCATCAGCCATCGCGCGCAATACACCAACCATGACGCTTGAAAAGCCAGGCAGGCCTGGATGGCAGGACAATCTGTATTCCGTCGGTGAAAGCTCGTGCAATTCAAGTGCCGGAAGATTTAGATCCGATACGGCCAATCTGACCCGGTCTGACAGATCATCAAGCGAATGGAGAAATTCCAGATAGCTGACACCGCCAAATCGCAACAGACGGCGCAGGTCTTCCATGTTGGGATGAGACACAAGGTACGTTCCCAGGTCTTCAAGAACGTCACTTCGTGAACGTTTCAGGACCGTGCATACCTTATCCAATACCTGCTCGGTAATATCATCGTCGTAAACAAGCATGGCCTCGAACTCGGCAAAGCCCAGTTCGGCTGAATCCATCACGCGCATCCAGCACGGCTGCCCGTAGGTCACCGCAACAAAGGATTGAATCGCCCGGTTGATCAGACCATGCATAAGAGACCTCAAATTGGTTTCTCACGCAGTGTGCTCTGAAATTTGTTAACAAACACCCAACACGCGGGCGTCACCACATAGAATTCACGCAAGTATCGAAGTGGAAGTGACTGAGATTACGCTAGAAATCTGTCGGCGCTCCGCCTTCGGTTTTGCGTCGTGCAACAAAGTCGGCAAGCTCTTCCCGGATGCCCTCATCCATTGCCGGAGCTTCAAAGCTGGTGATGATTTCCTTGAACATGTGATGCGCGCGCTCAGCGGTCCAGACGCCTCCTGCGACTTCCCAACCCTCATAGTTCTTCCAGTCACTCAGAAACGGCTGATAAAACGCGGTGGTATAGCGGTCCTGAGTGTGCTGAATGCCAAAGAAATGCCCGTCATTGCCGACTGACCGGATCGCATCCAGAGCAATCTCATCAGGGCCGGTTGCCGTCAATTCCGGCTGCATATACCGCTGAATTTGCTGCAATATCTCGCAATCCATAATGAACTTTTCAGGGCTTGCGATCAGGCCACCCTCAAGCCAACCTGCAGCGTGATAGACCATGTTGGTGCCCGATTGCACCGCCGCCCATAATGAGTTCGAGGTCTCCCACACAGATTGGCCATCCGGAACGTTTGCCGCGCAGACACCCGAAGACCGCAGGGGCAGGTCGTAAAATCGGGCCATCTGGCCGGTCATCTGTGTCGCCCGCATGTATTCCGGCGTTCCAAAAGCCGGAGCACCAGATTTCATATCCACATTCGAGGTGAACGTACCGATGACACAAGGAATCCCTGGTCGCACATATTGGAACAATGCAATCGCGCACAGAGCCTCAGCCAGGGATTGCGCTACTGCACCGGCCATTGTGACGGGGGCCATCGCCCCGGCCAAGGTGAACGGCGTCACAACAATCGCCTGCCCGCGCCGCGCCAACCTCAGGCAACCGTCGATCATGGGCTGATCGTGCTTCAACGGCGAGGTCGAGTTGATGTTGGTATACATCCTCGGCTTGGCTTCGAATTCTTCATGGCTCAGACCCCCTGCAATCCGCACCATTTCCATGACGTCTTCGACGCGTTCCTTGCCCAGCGAATAGGCATGCATCGCCTTATCGGTCAGAGTCAGCTTGTCGTAGAGAACATCCAGATGCCGGACGCTGGCATGTATATCCACTGGCTCGACCGGGTATCCGCCGGCAAAATGGATACAGTTGAAATACTGCGTCAGCTTCAACAGGTTCCGGCACATCTCGCGATTTCCCGGTACCTTGGTGCCAATCTCCATATCCCAGTAGTTCGGCGGGGACGACACATTTCCGAACAGCAGGTTTTTGCCCCCGATCTCGATTGCGCGGTCGGGATTACGCGGTGTGATGGTAAAGGTGGCTGGGGCTTTACGCACCATTTCCATGACAAAGTCCCGGCCCATTCGAACGTTGTCGCCGTTGATCGTACATCCGGCCTCACGCAGGATTCCGATTGCCTCTTCGTTGTAGAACTCGATCCCGATCTCTTCGAGAATCCGCATTGCGCCCTCGTGGATCGCCGCGACGCCAATCTCGTCCAACGGTTCGGTTGGTTTGTCGGTGTTGATCGGAGGGCTCCACGGCATCTGATCAATAACCGCTGCGCCCCGTCTCTCGGCGGCACCGGCCCGTCCTCCGCTGCGACCTCTGCGTGCTTTCTTGTCGGTCATTGGACACTCCTCGGAACTTGGCTTTCTAGAAGCAAGCCCCGAACGCGTACTGTTGGCCGCTCTGTCTGCGACAGGCTATGTCGGTTTCGACGTCTGAACCGCCGAATTCACAGCCCGATCACGCATTTTCGTACAACCAAGCAGGTATATGTCCGATGTTTGGCAAGACGACATCGGCCATCGCTTCGAGCGTTTCTGCACGCGCCAGACCCGTCAGAACCCCGATCGTCTTCATACCTGCTGCCCGTCCGGCCTGGAGATCATGCAGGCTGTCGCCCACCATTGCTATGTTTTCTGGGTTTACCCCCACATGCTGCGCAAAGGCGAAGAGTTGACCCGGGCCTGGCTTGAATCCGTGCCCACTGTCATAACCGGCGACAAAATCGAAATGTTCGCGGATTCCTGCAGACGAAAGATGCTCGGATGCGGGCATTTCTCCGTCATTGGTCGCAACACCCAGTTTCAGCCCTGCCTCACGCAGCCCCTCAAGGAACGGGATAAGTGGAACGGCCTGGGCTTGCGGAGATGAGGCCGACTCGGCATTCAACAGATCCACCAACTCTTCGCGCGGCATTTCCGGGAGGTGCGGCTCTAGAACCTCGGCGATTTCTTCGACGGTGCCCGCAATGACAACACTGTCCTCAGAATAGGCAACCTGTTCGAGGTCAAAGCCGATCACCTGCCCAAGCTCGGCCGCCCGGGCATGATCTCCGTTCGTCACTCGCAGTAAAAAATTGCGCCCGAACGTGCCCCAGGTTTCCGCGAAATCAAACAGGGTACCGTCTTTGTCAAACAGGATGGCTTGGATTGGCATTGTGAAACTCCTGCCCGGTAGGCTTTCAGGTCCAATGAACTTCCGCGCCGCCGGACAACAAGGCGCGGGCCTGGCCCGGCTGATCATACGGCACAGAATTGACGTCACAAAACTCGACTACCCACGAATCGTCAAGCATTAGAAAATCCAGAACAGAGCCCAGAAACTCCGGCTCTGCTGCCCTGTCTTTTATGTCCTGCACCGAAGCCCCCGTCGAACCCAGAAATACAGGCAGCAGGTCATCATTGCCCACAAGCCAGGCAAGGGCATTCAGCGCCAGCGTTTCGGCGGATTGAGCGGAAATTGGCATAAAGAAGCCCCTGATCTGATATTGGAAAGGGTTTGTTAACCAGAGTCATAAACACTTTAGCAACGCATGCAATCAACGGTGACTGATATGTCGGTGCAAGGCACGATCCTTGTCCTGGACGGGACCTCAACCAATCGAATTATGCTGAAGGTACAGCTTACCGCGGCCTGGTATCACGTCGCACAGGGGGAAAATCTGCGGGGTCTTGATGGGCTGTTGAAACGTGTGCGCCCCGATTTGATCTTAACCGCGCAGTCATTGCCGGATGGAACGGCGGCAGATGTCAAGAAAGTGGTAATGGCCGACCCGGATCTGGCGGATATACCCATTGTCGCTATCGCGCCGCAAAACGACAAATCCGCAAGGTTGAGGGCATTGTCAGATGGGTTGGACGATGTATTGGCGCACCCGTTCAAGGACACGTTGTTGCTAGCTCGGGTTCGCAGCTTGCTAAGGGCACGCGCCGATACGCAGGAATTGCAAGACAATAGCGGATCGCCATGTTTGGGATTTGCTGAAGCGACAAGCGCCTTTGCTACGCCACCCAAAGCTGCGCGCGCCGCCCTACTGACGCAATCCGCTAAAACCGGGGCGCTTTGGCAGAAGGCGCTGTCCGAACATACGCATCACAGTCTGTCAATTCACACGATATCGAACCTTCACCGCCTGCTTTCCGGCCCCATCCCGGACGCGATTATTGTCGAAATTGATGGCGAATCTTCAGGCCTGAGTATTCTGGCGGATTTGAAATCGCGCGGGGCAACACGGCACACGGTGCTGATCGGCATCTTGAGAAAGGATGACGCGTCTCTGGCTGCCGAAGTGCTGGATCGTGGCGCGGATGCCATCTGTATGGCGGGGTTCTGCCCCCGTGAAACTCTGTTGCGGCTTGATAACCAGCTTGCCCGCAAAACCCGAATTGACCAGATGCGGGATTCTTTGCGGCGTGGCATCGCGGAATCCTGGGTGGATCCACTGACCGGCCTGCATAACCGCCGCTATGCAATGCGAGCATTGAAGCAAATCGCCCGGCAGTCTGCGCTGACCGGGCTCGGGTTTACCGTGATGGTGGCCGATCTGGACCATTTCAAATCAATCAACGACAAGTTTGGCCATGCCGGAGGCGATCAGGTCTTGATCGAAACAGCCAAGCGCATGCGCAATTCCATTGGTTCTGACGGCTTTGTGGCACGGATTGGGGGCGAAGAATTCTTGATCGGTCTGCCTGAAACTACGGGGCCGCGGGCATTGGGGATCGCACGAACCGTCTGCGACGACATCTGCCAGTGTCCATTTGACCTATCCGAGGCCGCCGAACCAATCGCAGTGACAATCAGCATCGGCCTCATTACAGCTGATGACAACACGTTTCGCCAGGGCATCCCACCCGCACCATTGGACAACATGATAAAATCTGCGGATACAGCCCTGTATGCTGCGAAAAAGGCGGGACGCAATCAGGTCACGGTCCAGGATCACGCAGCCTGATCCGGTCAGTCGTGTTTTCTGCCCGCTTTCGATTTTCGGTGCACCACATCTTCCAGACGATCAGCGTATTCGACGCGTTCTTTCGGGCTCATGGCTGACACACGGATCAGCCACTGTTCCTGCAAAGCAGACTGCATCTCTGACATCACCTGCGCCTGCTGGCCCAACAAAGCCTCTACAGCGTCAGCCGCGAAGGGTTCGGCGCGAAGTGCGTCGCCAAGGGCTTGAAAATCCGCCGTCCGATGATCGACACCTTGGCGGTGCAGGCCCGAAAGCTCGGCCCGCATCGCCTGGCGTTCATGCTTGGGAAGCGCGCGATAAAGCGCCGATCCAAATCCCGGAGGGGCTTTGACGTGGTCATTGTTTCTGACGCGCAGCGCCGTGCCAACAACCGCACCGATGACTAGCAGATTGATAGCAAGGGACACGATCAGCAGGACAGGCATCCACCGGCGTTTAGGTTTTGACTGTTCGCTCATTCGCCTTCCTCCAGGAAGATTGTATTCAGATCCATATCCGCAACCTCAAATCCAGAGGATTGCGAATAAAGCAACGTCGCCGGATCGGGCAAAAAGGCCGGGGCAGTCAATCCAATCCAGATGCCAGCAATGCCCGCGGCCGCCAGACCTCCCATCCCCTGCCAGCCAAAGAAACTATCCAATGCCTGTGCCCAGAACCCTTGGGGTGATTTCTGAAGCCTTTGCAAACGAACGGTTTCCGCATCGGCCAGAATACGAAGGGCGAGTGCATCGGGTAACGGCTCATTTTCTTGACGAGCACGTAAAAACAGGTGATTCAGGTCGCTATTTTCATCCATCGGCATATCCCAACTCGTCTCTTCTTGCGGCTAACTGCTGTGCCAGTGCCCGCTTTCCCCGAGCTGTCAGACTCTCTACAGCTTCGACGGAAATATCCATGATTCCCGCGATTTCGGGATTGGGCAACTCTTCGATGTGGCGCAAGACAACAGCCTGACGTTGCCGGTCCGGAAGTTGCGCCAACGCGAACTGCAGTGCGTCCAACCTGGCGGCATCCTGAAGGTGTTCGGTTGCACTGATCGCATCGCTTTCAGGTTCGGCAACATCAGAAAGACTGTCCGCCGATTTCTTCCGCCGAATATCGACACACAGGTTCAGAGTGACCCGGTAAAGCCAAGTCGACACCTTTGCCTGTCCAGCAACCCAATCCGGCGCCATCTTCCATAGGCGCATCATGGCTTCCTGTGTGACATCTTCGGCTTCGGCCCGGTCGTTCAACAGCCTGAGCGCCACCGAAAAACTGCGCGGCCCAAGCCGATCGGTCAAAATGCGTGCCGCATCAGCGTCACCCTCGGCGAACCGCCGCAACAATGCATCGTCTCCGGGGTCGCCCGCAGCCTGACTTTGGCTGCGAGCCCCCGTTGATGAGGTACTCAGGTCCCGCATCCTTCATTAGCTGTCGTCGGTGCCAGCCTTGTCACGTTTTTTGTGATGCCAGCCCATCCGGTTTTTCGCATCGGCAAATTCCTGTTCCGAGATCGTGCCATTTTTGTCCGCGTCGATGCGGTCAAACATCTTGCCAGCACGGCGCGGCTTGGGCAACTCATCATCGGATAAGAGGCCATCTTGATTGGCGTCATGCTTTTCGAACATTTGATTCACACGCTCATTCGCCTTCTTCTGGCTAGCCGCTTGCATCTCGTCGACGCTCAACATGCCGTCGCCACTGGTGTCGGCATTGGTGAAACGCTGTTGCCTATAGGTTTGCATTTCTTCCTGCGTGACCTGACCATCATTGTTCAGGTCCAACTCTTGAAAGGTCACGTCCTCTCGGCCTTTCGGACCGACAGCCAAGGCGGTTGTGCCTGTCAATGCAATGGCCGATACCAGAATGGCCGGGATAAGTTTCGCGCTTTTCATATCGTTTTCCTTTGTTTCTCGCGACCGGTTTGTCGCTGCTCACATAGGTTAAAACGGTGCAGTTTTCGGTTTCCGTCGCCCAATTTAATTTTTTTCTGTTGCTCACTGCCAACGACCACATAATTTCCGGACATCTCATCGCGGCACAAAGCGACGCACCCCCCTTTTCTGTGGGGCAAAACAAGCGCAATATCAGGGCAATCTGAATGCGCGAGTTTCAAAATGACAGATCAAACGATCGACACAATATCCGAGAACGACCGTCCAACCCGGCCTGCGCTAATCAAAGGCTTCCGCTGCCGCTGCCCAAAATGCGGTGAAGGCAAGCTGTTGCACAGCTACCTGAAGGTGAATGACAACTGCAGCAACTGTGGTCAGGAACTGTTTCATCACCGTGCGGATGACGGTCCAGCCTATCTGACGATCCTGTTGGTCGGTCACCTGCTGGCGCCCGCTTTGCACATCTCTTATGTCCAGTGGCGCCCTGACCCGCTGAACATGTTCCTGATTTTTGCATTCGGATGTACAGCCTTGACACTGTTCCTGCTACCGCGAATGAAAGGGGCCGTTGTCGCCTATCAGTGGGCACGACGGATGCATGGGTTCGAAACGGACCGATGACCGGAATGATTGGGTCGGCCCTGAGATGAGTACGGACAAAACGGCTATACGGGACGCTGCAACAGTTATCGTGTTGCGGGACCGGATGACGAACCCTTCCATTTTGATGGGTCAGAGGGGCGCAAAAGCCGTTTTTATGCCGAACAAATTCGTGTTTCCGGGTGGCGCGGTAGACGCAGAGGACGCCTTGGTCCCGCTATCGGCTGACATGTCCCAGCGCTGCCGCGATCGGCTTGCTGAACAGTCTCCGCCCGGGCTGCAGAATGCTTTGGCGGCCGCCGCAATCCGCGAGCTCTGGGAGGAAACCGGCTTGGTGCTTGGAGTTCCCGGCGCTTGGACAGGTGAGGTGCCGATTGACTGGCAAAGCTATGCAGAGGCAGGATTTCTGCCCTCTGCACAGGCATTGCAGTTTGTTTTTCGCGCCGTCACCCCGCCCGGCCGAACGCGCCGGTTCGATGCACGATTCTTTTTGGTAGATGCAGAAGCCCTGCAAGGCGATCTGGATGACTTTGGCCGCGCTTCGGATGAGTTGTCTCACCTGCAATGGGTTCCGTTGAACAAGGCGCGCGAGCTTGATCTTCCCTTCATAACCGAAGTTGTTCTGGCCGAAGTCGCAGCCCGGGTCACACGACCCGAACCACCCCAAAGCGTTCCGTTCTTCCTCAATCAAGAAGAACAAAGCCTGTTCTTACAGATCAAAGGCTATCCAATGTCCGAACAGGACTTCTAGCCGAACCTACTTCATTCGGCTGATCACCGTAGTCACCTCGGGCTTTTTGCCGATCTCGGTTTTTGCTGTCTGACGCACGATCCGGCGCAGTGCCTCTTCCAGCTTGTCATCGTCGCGCCGGGTTTTGGCATCCGCCCGCATGAGGAACTGGTTCAGGTCCTCTTCCAGAACTTCGACCAGTGCTGCGCGCGATGTTCCGGTCTCGGCCAAGCCCATCGTATCGCACCAGGGTTCACCCAACGGTTCGTCTTCTTCGTCTAAAATAACCGTCACGGTTACATGCCCGTTCAAGGCCATGCGAATGCGGTCGCGAACAACTCCATCCAAGGCTCCGACCTTTACGGTTCCATCGAGATAAGTTCGGCCTGTCTCGACGTAGTCGACGACCTTGGGGGCATTGCCGCTGAAATCCAGCATCGTGCCATTGACTGCCACAACCCCGGTACGACCACCCGCTTCGGCCAGTTTAGCATGTTCGCGCAGATGTCGGTGTTCACCATGCATGGGAATAACCATCTGTGGGTTGACTATGGCGTGCACTTTTTCCAGATCAGGCCGGTTGGCATGGCCAGAGACGTGATACAGACCCGAGCTGTCATCCACCACATCAACGCCTTTTTCGCTGAGCTGGTTCATGATGAAGATCACGCCCTTCTCATTGCCCGGTATCGTCTTCGACGAGAACAGGAACAGATCGCCTTCCTTCAACTCGATCCCGCGGTATTTACCGCGTGCAAGCTGGGCACTGGCCGCACGGCGTTCACCCTGGCTGCCGGTTACGATCAGCATCAGGTTCTGGCGCGGGATATCTACGGCCTCTTCGGCGCTGATAACCTTGGGAAAATCCGCGAGAATACCGGTTTCCGTCGCGGCCTCGATCATCCGCCGCATCGCACGACCTAACAGTACGACCGAGCGTCCCGCGCGCTGCCCAGCCTCGGCCAGCGTCTTCACCCGTGCGACATTCGAGGCAAAAGTCGTCGCAACCACCATTGATTTGGCATTTTCGACCAATTTGGTGATCTCAGGCCCGACTTCGGATTCCGAGCGGCCCGCATGCGTTGAAAACACATTCGTGCTGTCGCAGACCAGTGCTTTCACACCGTCCTTTGAAATCTCTGCCCAAAGGTCTTGATCGAACGGTTCACCTACCACAGGGTTGGCATCCAGCTTGAAATCCCCTGTATGCACGATCCGCCCCGCAGGCGAGTCTATGACAAGCGCCGCACTTTCGGGGATAGAGTGCGATACCGGCAAAAACCCGACTGTAAACGGGCCAACCGTCACCTGTTCAGGCCAGGCTGACAGGGTCTGAACCGCGTCTGTCGGATGGGCTTTCTCTTCCATCTTGCGACGCGCGAGATTTGCGGTGAAGGCGCGTGCATAGATCGGGGCGCCCAAGTCGTCATAGCAATGCGCCACAGCGCCGACATGATCTTCGTGGGCATGGGTGACGAATACCGCCTCAAGCCGGTCGGTACGTTCTTTTAGCCAGTTGATATCGGCATGGATCAGGTCGACACCGGGTGTTGTGTCCATATCTGGGAAGGTTACACCAAGATCGACAAGGATCAGCCGTTCCTTCCCCGGTTTGCCATAGCCATAGACATAGGCATTCATGCCAATTTCGCCCGCTCCGCCCAGGGGCAGATAGATCAGTCGTTCACTGCTCATGTTGAGCCATTTTCCTTGTTATAGCGATGGATCACGGTCAGTCCGTGCATCGTCAAATCGTCTTCTATAGCGTCAAACCCAACATCTGCCTGATCGAACAGAGGCGCAAGCCCCCCGGTTCCCACGACTTTCATCGGCATGCCGTATTCCGCCTTGATCCGGGCAATCAGCCCTTCGATCAAACCGGAATAGCCCCAATACACGCCAGATTGAATGCAGCCAACCGTATTTGTTCCGATCACTTTTTCGGGACGTGTGATGTCGATATGCGGCAACGCGGCGGCCCCCTGGTGCAACGCCTCAAGGCTCAGGTTTACCCCTGGGGCGATGATGCCGCCGACATATGCTCCATCCGAAGACACCACGTCAAAGTTGGTGGCCGTTCCAAAATCGACAACAACCACATCCCCGCCATGCCGTTCAAATGCCCCGGCAGCATTGGCCAGGCGATCCGGGCCAGGGACCGTACCCTCGTCTATGCGCGGGCTGACAGGCAGCAGACATTCCGGCTTGCCCACGACCAATGGGCGACAGCCAAAGAACCGGTCCGCAAAGACGCGCAGATTGAAAACCACACGCGGCACGGTCGAGGCGATAATCACATCGGTGATATCAGCTTGGATCTCATAATGTTTGACCAGCGTAGAGTACCAGGTGAAATAGGCATCTGCCGTACGGGCATGGTGCGTAGACGTGCGCAGCGTGCAGACGAATTCCTCACCGTCCCAGATCGAGAAAACGGTATTGGTGTTGCCGCAGTCGATGGCTAGAAGCATTGGTGCCCCTTTCAGAAAAATACGTCTGCCGCAGGTATGCTGACGCGGCCCTTCGCGGTGTTTAGGACAAGGTTACCGCCTGCGTCCACCGTTTCGAAAGTCCCGACCGTCTCAGTGGTGACAGTACGCGCGGTGATGACCTCGCCCAGCTTAGCTGCGCGGGACAACCAAGCAGCGCGGATGGGTTCGAACCCGTAGGTTACAAACTGGGCCTCAAAACGCGCATAGGCCGATGCAAGCTCGGTCAAAAAATCTTCGGTGGTGACATCTGCCCCTGTCTCGGACAACAGCGAAACCGGCCTTAGCGCACCTGGTTCGACTTTATCTGCAGTCGGTGCCTGCGCGAGATTGACGCCGATGCCGATTGCCAAATGCGAGACGTCCCGCCCCTGCCCGGTACTTTCCAGCAGTATCCCCGCAAGCTTGCCACCGTTCAGCAACACATCATTGGGCCATTTTAGCGACAAACCCGATATGCGTCCGGTGACCGCCACACATGCATCAAACAGGGCCAAGGCGGCGACAAAACTGCGCAGAGCGGCCTGTTCCGGGCGTCCTGCGGGCCGCATCAGCAGCGTTGCGGCAAGATTTCCCTCGGGGTTTGTCCAGACCCGTCCGCGCCGACCGCGCGCCTGTGTCTGGCGGTGCGCCAGGATCCAGACCGGACCCTGAGCCATCGGCGCGATCCGGGCGGCTTCATTCAGAGTGCTATCGACCTCTTGCAATACATGCAGGCCATATCCATCCGGCCAATCACTCATGTCACAAGTACAATAGGCCGCGGGCAATGGTCGAAATCAGTTAACAAGCGTCGCCGCTGCAGCTGCCGCTGCGCCCTCAATCCCAAACTGATAGAATACGCCAACCAACATCAATGCAGCTGACCCCATCAGAGCAACCCATAGAACCGGAGACGAATTTGCGTCGATCGGGTCGTCATTCTCGGCACCGAAATACATATAGTATACGATCCGCAGGTAATAGAATGCACCGATCACCGAGGCGATGGCAGACATGATAACCAGACCGGTCAGGCCAGCCTCAATACCCGCTTGCCAGACGCCGAATTTCGCAAAGAACCCAAGCATCGGTGGAACACCGGCAAGGCTGAACATCAGGATCAGCACGGCCAGAGCCTTACCCGGATCGCGTTTGGAATACTGGCGCAAAGCGTCAATGTCGGTAACAGGTTTACCGTCCCGTTCCATCATCAGGATAAAGGCGAAAGTTCCGACATTCATGGTCACGTAAATCGCCAGATACATCAGCATCGCCTTGATACCCAGCTCGGTCCCAGCCGCCAGTCCGATCAGCGCATACCCCATATGGGCAATCGACGAAAACGCCATCAGCCGTTTAATGTCGCGTTGTCCGATGGCAGCCACGGCCCCCAGCAGCATAGACAGAACAGACAAGAGTACGATCACCTGCTGCCAGTCCTTTACGACACCTCCAAATGCGTCGTGCAACACGCGGGCAAACAGGGCCATGGCGGCCACTTTGGGCGCCGTGGCGAAGAAGGCAGTGACTGGTGTGGGCGATCCTTCATAGACATCCGGCGTCCACATGTGGAACGGAACAGCCGAAACCTTGAACGCGAGCCCCGAGATCAGGAAGATCAACCCAAACAGCAACCCGAGGGTCACATCGCCGTGGTGAACGGTCTGAATGATGCCCGAGAACAGCGTGGTACCCGTAAAGCCGTAGACAAGCGAAGCCCCATACAGCAGTAAGCCCGAGCTAAGCGCGCCCAGAACGAAATATTTCAGGCCAGCCTCGGTGGATTTGGCGCTGTCACGACGCAGCGCAGCCACAACGTAAAGTGCCAGCGACTGCAGCTCGAGCCCCATATACAGAGACATCAGGTCACCCGCGCTGACCATCATCATCATGCCGACAGCGGCAAGCGCCACCAGCAAAGGGTATTCGAAACGCAACAACCCGCGGCGGGTCATATAGTCCTGGCTCATCATCAAAACGGCTGCGGCAGATAGCAGGATCGCCACTTTGGCAAAGCGCGCAAATCCGTCATCAACGAACATGCCGTTAAACGCGATGTTCGTCCCGTCGCCATTGGTGGCGATCCAGAACGCCAGCAGCGCCATCAGCCCTGCTGTCACCCAGACCAATGTCGGCGCAAGCCCGTCCTTGGTGGTGTAAACAGCCGCAAGCAATGCCGCCATCGCATATAGTGCCAGAACGATCTCTGGCAGGATAATTGTCAGATCAGCCTGGATCATGTCTCCAAAGCCTCCTTAATGCGAGGCGGCTGTCTGGGTCGCGGTCTCAGCCGCGGCCAGAGCCGTATCATAGTTCGAAATCAGCGCGGCAGTCGAGTTGCCAATCACATCTGTTACCAGCGATGGATACACACCCAGCAGGATCGTCATGACGATCAGGGGGGCAAATATCAACCGCTCGCGCGAGCTCATATCAGTCATCGCCTTGAGGCTTTCTTTGATAAGATCCCCAAATACGACCCGACGATACAGCCACAAAGCATATCCCGCCGAGAAGATAACACCAGTCGCGGCCACAGCAGTCACCCAGGTATTGACCTGGAATGCGCCCATCAGGGTCAGGAACTCTCCGATGAACCCACTGGTGCCCGGCAGGCCAACATTGGCCATGGTGAACAGCATGAAGACCAGCGCGTAGGCCGGCATCCGGATTACCAGACCGCCATAGGCCTCGATATCGCGGGTGTGCATCCGGTCATAGATCACGCCGACACACACGAAGAGCGCCGCCGAGATGAACCCGTGGCTGAGCATCTGGAAGATGGCTCCGTCGACACCCTGCTGGTTTGCCGCAAAGATGCCCATGGTGACAAAGCCCATATGCGCGACCGAGGAATAAGCAATCAGCTTTTTCATGTCCTCCTGCACCAGTGCAACCAGCGAGGTATAGACCACCGCGATGGCCGACATCCAAAGCACCAGATCTGTCATCACCGCCGACCCCACCGGGAACATCGGCAGGCTGAACCGCAGGAAGCCATAGCCACCCATCTTCAACAGGATCGCCGCCAGCACGACCGACCCTGCGGTCGGCGCCTGCACGTGTGCA
Source organism: Ruegeria sp. YTSA105 (assembly GCF_059610225.1). Taxonomy (NCBI): domain Bacteria; kingdom Pseudomonadati; phylum Pseudomonadota; class Alphaproteobacteria; order Rhodobacterales; family Roseobacteraceae; genus Ruegeria; species Ruegeria sp. YTSA105. The sequence goes on along the minus strand of NZ_JBXWNE010000006.1, from coordinate 118,679 downwards.
TCCGGCAGCCAGGTGTGGACCGGCCACATCGGCATCTTCACAGCAAATGAGGCAAAGAACGCCAGGAACATCAGCGTCTGCATACCGCCTACGATATGGATGCCCAGAACGGTAAAGCTGTCGGACGAGAATTGATGCGCCATCAGCGCTTCGATATCCGTCGTGCCTGCATCCGCATACATCGCAACCATGGCCACCAGCATCAGCACAGAGCCAAGGAACGTGTAGAGGAAGAACTTGAAGCTGGCATAGATGCGCTCCTTACCACCCCAGATGCCGATGATCAGGAACATCGGGATCAGACCCGCTTCGAAGAACAGGTAGAACAGCACCAGGTCCAGCGCCATGAACACGCCAAGCATCAGCGTTTCCAGCAGCAGGAAAGCAATCATGTATTCCTTGACGCGGTCTGTCACATTCCAGCTGGCCAGAATTGTCAGCGGCATAATGAAAGTGGTCAGCAACACGAACAGGACGCTGATGCCATCCACACCCATCTTGTATTTCAGACCCATCAGCCACTGGCCCTCTTCCACCATCTGGAAGCCGGTGTTTTCAGGATCAAAGCCAGTATAGATGCCAATCGAGACCAGGAAGGTCACCGTCGTCGCAACCATGGCCACCCATTTGGCATTGCGTTGCGCGGCTGCGTCGTCGCCCTGCAGAAACAGCGCCAGTATGGCGGCCGCCGCTGCGGGGATGAAGGTGACGATCGAGAGGATATTGTCCATTAGTGTGCGCCTCCGCCGATCGACATCCAGGTGACCAGGGCAGCAATTCCCAGGACCATCCAGAAGGCATAGGTAAATATGTAACCAGTCTGCGCCTTGCCGGCGAGGCGGGTGAAGAATGGCACGATGCCCATCGCTACCCCGTTCAGGAAACCGTCAATCGTGTTGCCGTCTCCGCGTTTCCACAGGAACCGCCCAAGTGCCAAGAAAGGTTTGACGAAGATCGCGTCATAGATCTCATCAAAGTACCATTTGTTCAGCAGGAACAGATAAAGCGGACGCTGGTTTGCTGCCAAGCGCGCGGGCAACGTCGTATTCACGATATAGAACCAATAGGCCACGATGAAACCAAGCAGCATCGCAACGAAGGGTGAGACCTTGACCCATTTCGGAACAGCATGCGCATCGTCCAGCACATGATTGTCCGGTGCGATGTAGAGCGCGCCTTCTCCGGGCGTCCCAACAAAGGCATAATGGTGATCGCCGCCCTGCGCGTCCTTCTCACCATGGCTGTCCTCCGCGTGACCGGCATCCGCATGCGTATCGTCGCCGTGATCATCTTCGGCATGGGTATCGTCCCCATGCGCGCCCTCTGCCGCGTGGCCATCCACCGAAGCCTCTGCAACCGGAATGCCATAGAACTGGCCGACCTTGTCGGTGTGGCCAAAAAAGTTGCCATACCAGATCATCCCGGCGAAAACCGCACCCAGCGACAGAACGCCCAGCGGAACCAGCATGACCAACGGGCTTTCATGCGCATGGTCATGCGTGTGCTTGTCCCCGCGCGGCTCGCCATAGAAGGTCAGGAAAATCAGACGCCAGCTGTAGAATGACGTAAATACCGCCGCAATCACCAGCATCCAGAACGCATAGCCGGTGCCTCCGGCAAAGGCGCTTTCGATGATGGCATCCTTGGACAAGAACCCCGCAAAACCGAATGTGGTCAGCGGAATGCCAACCCCGGTAATAGCCAGCGTACCGATCATCATCGCCCAAAACGTATAGGGGATTTTCTTCCGTAACCCGCCATATTCCGTCATCTCTTGCTCGTGATGCATCGCGTGAATCACAGAACCGGCCCCAAGGAACAACAGCGCCTTGAAGAACGCATGCGTCAGCAGGTGGAACATCGCTGCCGAATACATCCCGACGCCCGCGGCGACGAACATGTAACCCAGCTGCGAGCAGGTCGAATAAGCGATAACGCGTTTGATATCGGTCTGCACCAAACCCACGGTCGCGGCAAAGAACGCCGTCGACGCACCAAGGAAGGTGATGAACCCGGTCGCACCCGGCGCAAACTCCATCAGCGGCGACATGCGGCAGATCAAAAATACACCCGCAGTCACCATGGTCGCGGCGTGGATCAGGGCTGATACAGGCGTCGGACCTTCCATCGCATCCGGCAACCAGGTGTGCAGGAACAACTGTGCCGATTTGCCCATCGCACCGATGAACAGCAGAACGCAGATCACCTCGATCGCGGTCCATTCACCCCACAGGAAGTGCAGCTTCTCTTCGGCCAATGCCGGGGCAGAGGCGAAGATGTCCGAGAAATTGATGCTGTCGGTCAGCAGGAATAGCGCAAAGATGCCAAGCGCAAAGCCAAAGTCCCCAACCCGGTTGACGATAAACGCCTTCATCGCAGCGGCGTTGGCGGTGGGCTTGCGATAGTAGAACCCGATCAGCAGATAAGACGCGACGCCCACACCTTCCCAGCCAAAGAACATCTGAACCAGATTGTCCGCCGTCACTAGCATCAGCATGGCAAAGGTAAAGAAGGACAGATAGGCAAAGAAGCGTGGCTTATAGCTTTCGCCTTCGCGCCATTGCGGATCGTGATCCATGTAGCCAAAGGAATACAGGTGCACCAGCGCCGAGACGGTCGTCACCACGATCAACATGATTGCTGTCAGCCGGTCCAGACGAATGGCCCAGCTTGTCGAGAGCGAGCCGCTTTCGATCCAGCGCATGATCTCGATCTGCTGGGTGTGGCCGTCGAACGTCAGGAACACGATCCACGACAGCAGACAGGCCAGAAACAGCAGGCCCGTGGCGGTCCACATGGCGGCTTTCTCGCCTATGAACTTCCAGCCGAACCCGCACAGGATCGCGCCCACCAGCGGGGCAAAGAGGATGGTGGTTTCCATGTGCCCTTACCCCTTCATCATATTGACATCTTCAACCGCGATTGAGCCGCGGTTGCGGAAGAAGCAGACCAGAATGGCCAGCCCGATCGCCGCCTCGGCCGCCGCCACGGTCAACACGAACAGCGTAAACACCTGCCCGACCAGATCGCCGAGGAAACTGGAAAACGCCACAAGGTTGATATTCACCGCCAGCAGCATCAGTTCGATGCTCATCAGCAGGATGATGACGTTCTTGCGGTTCAGGAAGAGACCGAAGATGCCGATGACGAACAGCGTCGCCGCGACCGTAAGATAGTGTTCAAGTCCGATCATAGCTTCGCTCCTGGCGAGTCGGGGTAGTAAAGTTTGCAGCCGCAAAAAGCGTCCATCTGATTTCGCTTTTTCATGCTACCTATTAGCTCCAGCCGGTTGGTCGAAATCCCGTATCCGTTTTTGTTTGCCAATTCTTGGATTTCAGGAATCGTAGACTTGGAGGTCAATTTTAGATTTCCGTATGGAGGAAACAACAAATCTGCCGACGTCGATTTTCCTTTAAGATCGATACCAGGGTGATTGTTTGTGTTTGCCGGACATACTCCACTGACTTCGACGACCTCTTTCGAATTACAGTCGGTAATGACTACACTTTCGTAAGTACCACAACCGCTTGATATCCAACGCTGACCAACCCGACCGCCTCCTATGTCGACAGCAGAGCTAGCCTCCAAGAAGTGTCCCCATTCATCACCAGCGTTCTTGAACGAACAGTCTGTCGAAACACGAATCCTCTTATCGACATGCCAAAAAGGTTTGGAGGCCATTTCACAAACAATAACGTTGCAATCCTCCGCCAAAGCTGGACCCACCGACCACAGCATTGGCGCTAGCGCTGCGACTATTTGCAAAGCGCGGTTCACAGCCCCTGCCCCGGTTTCACGTCCTTCAACTCCATCGCCTTGGCCGGGTCGCGCATCATCTGGCCGATGATGTCCTGACGCTTGATGTCCTGACGGTGGCGCAGCGTCAGCACGATGGCGCCGATCATGGCCACCAGCAGGATCAGGCCCGCCAGTTGGAACAGAAGGAAGTATTGGTCGTAAAGGATGACACCCAGTGCCTCGGTATTGTGACGATCCACTGGAACCGGCTGTGCCAGATTGGCGGCAGCACCTTGCGCGCTGTCCCAGGCGCCAAAGGCCATGACGAACTGCATCAGGATAACCAGACCGATCAGCAAGGCCAGCGGCATATAGCGTGCCATCTCGGCCTTGAGCTCAGCAAAATCCACGTCCAGCATCATCACGACGAACAGGAACAAAACCGCGACCGCGCCGACATAGACGATGATCAGCAGCATCGCCACGAACTCAGCACCCAGCAGCACAAACAGCCCCGCTGCGGACAGGAAGGACAGGATCAACCACAGCACCGAATGCACCGGCTGGCGGCTGATCACGGTGAACAGCCCTCCGGTGATGGCGCTGATGGCGAACAGATAGAAGGCAAAGACGGTCATTGATCCTCATCCTCGTTATCGCCCATGACCTCTTGCGCCAATTCCAGCGCGCGGGTCATGGCCGGGATGCCGGCAAAGACCGACATCTGACCGATCGTTTCCACGATCTCTTGTTTCTTGGCACCGGCTTCCACAGCGTGGCGCACGGTCTGACGCACCGCCGCATCTGCCTGCGCGCCCTGACAGGTCAGCCCGGCCAGTGTCAGCAACAGGCGGGTCTTGGCATCCAACCCGTCTTTGTTGACGGTGTTGCCGAACATCATCTCCATGACTTCTTTCGGCATGGTCGGCCATAGAGTTTCGAACCCTTTGGGCGAGAAGCTCTCCATCGCAGGGTTCATCGCCTTGGCCATGTCCTGAGCCTGCTTCATCATCAGCTCAAACGGATTTGTCGGGGCGTCAGTCATCGGTACGGCGCGTCCATTTCCAGATTGCGGGCGATCTCGGCTTCCCAGCGCTCGCCGTTGTCGAGCAGTTTTTCCTTGTCGTAGAACAACTCTTCGCGGGTTTCCGTGGCGAATTCGAAATTCGGACCTTCGACGATGGCATCGACCGGGCAGGCCTCTTGGCAGAAACCGCAATAGATGCACTTGGTCATGTCGATGTCATAGCGCGTGGTACGGCGGCTGCCATCTTCGCGCGGTTCGGCGTCGATTGTAATGGCCTGTGCAGGGCAGATCGCCTCGCAGAGTTTGCAGGCAATACAGCGTTCTTCACCGTTGGGGTAACGACGCAGGGCGTGTTCACCGCGAAAACGCGGAGACAGAGGACCCTTTTCATGCGGGTAGTTCAGAGTGGCCTTCGGTGCGAAGAAGTACTTCAGTCCCAGCTTCATGCCGACCCAGAAGTCCTGTAGCAGGAAGTACTTGGCGGCGCGGGTGTAGTCGATTTGGGTCATGTCAGCCTCCTACGCTCCAGCGGGCGAATGCACCCCAGAACCAGTCGAATTTCGCCGCAAAGGCCACGAAGACTACCCAAGCCAGCGAGAAGGGCAGGAAGACTTTCCAACCCAGCCGCATCAGCTGGTCATAGCGGTAGCGCGGCGTGATCGCCTTGACCATTGCGAAGAGGAAGAAGAAGAACGCCATCTTCGCGACCATCCACAACACGCCGTCGGGCAGGCCCGGGATCGGGGACAGCCAGCCGCCGAAAAACAGCAGCGTGGTCAGCGCGCACATCAGGAAAATGGCGATATATTCGCCAGCCATGAACAACAGGAAAGGCGTGGCCGAGTATTCGACCTGATAGCCCGCGACCAGTTCGGATTCCGCCTCTGGCAGGTCAAACGGTGGGCGGTTGGTTTCGGCCAGCGCCGAGATGAAAAACAGGAAGACCATTGGGAAATGCGGCAACCAGTACCAGCTGAAGAACCCAAAGCGCCCGTCTTGCGCATGCACGATGTCACCGAAGTTCATCGACCCGGTCGACAGGATCACACCGATGATGATCAGACCAATCGAGACCTCGTAGGAAATCATCTGAGCAGCAGAGCGCAATGAGCCAAGGAAAGGGTACTTTGAGTTCGACGCCCACCCCCCCATGATCACGCCATAAACCTCCAACGAGGACACGGCGAAGACATACAGGATGGCGACATTTATATCCGACAGCACCCAGCCGTCGTTGAACGGAATCACGGCCCAGGCGATCATCGCCAGAACAAATGAGGTCAACGGCGCGAGGATAAAGACGGTGCGGTCTGCACCCGCTGGGATAACCACCTCTTTAACCACATATTTCAGCGCGTCGGCCACCGTTTGCAGTAGGCCATAGACGCCCACCACATTGGGGCCACGGCGCATCTGAACCGCCGCCCAGATCTTGCGGTCTCCATAGACAAGGAACAACAGCGAAATCATCACAAAGGCCACAACGGCAAGCACTTGTGCCAGAATGATGAGGGCTATTCCGCCTGGGGTGTTAAAGAATTCAGCCATTGGTCCTCACACCGTGGGTATTCCGTTTTCCGCACGAAATGCTAAGGCCATGTGCCTGCGCAAAGTGCGTCTGGGTCGGCGCGTTGGTGTAAACAGCATCTGCAGCCGCTACGCCACCCTTTTTATTCCGTTTCATAGGCAAAACAGGGGCGAGCCCCTGTCCGACCAGCACAGGGTCGAGATGCGATATGACAGAGTTTCGGTTCATTCCGCCGCGATCTTTTCGCCTTTGCGTGCCTGCGTCTGCGCCGATAGCTCAGCCATCAACTGCGAGGCCCGTGCAATCGGGTTGCTCAGGTAGAAGTCCTTGACGGTGTGACGGAAGCTCGCCTTGCCCAGAGGGCCGAGCTTCAGCGCCTGAACCTCGTTTTCGATCACCTCGTCGATACGGGCCAGATGCGGCACCGCCTCGATCAGCGCGGTGCGCAGTTGCGCCAGTGAGTCATAAGGCAGCGTCGCACCCAGTTCGGCAGACAAAGCGCGCAGGATCGCCCAGTTTTCCTTAGCCTCACCTGGTGCAAACCCGGCACGCATCGCCAGTTGCGGGCGGCCTTCGGTGTTCACGAACAAGCCGTTTTCCTCGGTATAGGCTGCGCCCGGCAGGATCACGTCGGCGCGGTGTGCACCTCGATCGCCATGGCTGCCCTGATAGATGACAAAGGCGCCGTCGCCGATTTCAACTTCATCGGCACCGAGATTATAGATCACATCCGCCGCGCTGATTGTATCCATGCCACCTTCGTTGGTGGCATCGACATCCATAGAACCAACACGTGAGGCGGCTGTGTGCAGGACAATCAAACCGCTTTCGGTATTCGCCGCAATGGTTTGCGCAGCGGCCAAAACCGCAGCGCCATCCGCTTCCTGCAATGCACCCTGACCAATGATGACCAACGAGCGTTTGCCCTTGACCTCATCATCTCCGCCCATATCCACCACCTGCTGCAATGCCGCACGATCATCGCCGACATGGTGGTAATCATAGGTCAGATCGACTGCTGGGCCGACCACAGCAATCTCGGCCCCATGCGCCCAGGCTTTGCGAATGCGCGCGTTCAGCACCGGCGCCTCATCACGCGGGTTGGTTCCGATCAGCAGAATGCGCTCGGCGCTGTCGATATCTTCGATCGCAGCGGTCCCGGCATAGGCCGCGCGGTTGCCCGTTGGCAACTTGGCGCCATCGGTACGGCATTCGACAACCCCGCCCTGCCCTTCAATCATCTGCTTCAGAGCAAACGTAGCCTCGACCGGGGCCAAGTCGCCCACGATACCGGCGGGCTTTTCAGCCCCTTTCAACGCCTCGGCCGCTTTGGTCAACGCCTCGGGCCACGTCGCCGGGCGCAGCTTACCGTTTTCACGCAAGTATGGCTTGTCCAGCCGCTGACGACGCAGGCCGTCCCACACAAACCGCGTCTTATCGCTGATCCATTCTTCGTTCACGCCATCATGATTGCGCGGCAAAAAGCGCATGACTTCGCGCCCTTTGGTATCCACACGAATGTTCGAACCCAATGCATCCATCACGTCGATGCTTTCGGTCTTGGTCAGTTCCCAAGGGCGCGCGGTAAAAGCATAGGGTTTCGAGGTCAGCGCCCCGACGGGGCACAAGTCGATGATATTACCTTGCAGATTCGAATCCAGCGTCTGGTTCAGATATGACGTGATCTCGGCGTCTTCGCCCCGTCCGGTTTGACCCATCTGAGTGATCCCGGCCACTTCGGTTGTAAAGCGCACGCAGCGGGTGCAACTGATGCAGCGGGTCATCGCGGTACCAACCAGCGGACCCAGATCCAGATCATCGACCGCGCGCTTGGCTTCCTTAAACCGCGTGCCCGACATCCCATAAGCCATCGCCTGATCCTGCAGATCGCACTCGCCACCCTGATCGCAGATCGGGCAATCCAGCGGGTGGTTGATCAGCAAGAACTCCATCACTCCTTCGCGGGCCTTCTTGACCATGGGCGAGTTGGTTTTGACCACCGGTGCCTGCCCTTCCGGCCCCGGACGAAGATCGCGCACCTGCATGGCACAAGAGGCCGCAGGTTTAGGCGGCCCCCCAACAACTTCGACCAGACACATCCGGCAGTTCCCGGCAATCGACAGACGCTCGTGATAGCAAAAGCGCGGCACTTCGACCCCGGCCTGTTCGCAGGCCTGAATCAGGGTCATCGCACCATCGACTTCGATTTCCTGTCCGTCGATGTTAACTTTGCGGAGGTCAGACATGATTTAAATTACCCTTTCAGGAATGTGCCGATAGCAGATTTTTTGGCGATTTCGCTTCGCCCTGCCGAGCACATCGTATCTGGAACGCCAATCACGATGCCGTTTCCTTGGATATAGCGAATAGCGTCGTCCTGTATCCGCTTCCGCGGCAAATTTCTTTCGAGATAGACAAAATCACTTTCCCGATACCCCTTGGCTTCTAGGTCGTCAGCTACCGTTTTCATGCTTTGCCTGATCTGCGAACGATTGAGCGACAAATTCGGACAACCGCCTGCAATCTGCTCTGCCATAGCGTTGGCAAAGGCCACATCATAGAGGCTCTGCGGAACCTGTGTACGAAACTGAGCGCGAGATGTGTCAGCGTCCAAAGCTTGGCTGGATGTTGACTCGCATCCAGCTAAGACCAAAAGCAAAACACCAGCAAAGCCCATCATCAAAGCTCTGAAACCCATACTCAATTCGCCCTCAAATACACGCCGATGGCGCTGTTTCTTTCAATTTCCGCGCGACCAAGCGTACAGAAGGAATTCGGCCGGTCATACGACACGCCATTTTGGGCCAGATAGGCCTCGCCCTTGGCGCGCATTCGGTCTTTTTCTGCATCCGAATCGACATAGGAGCGGATTTCACTGTCGGAATAGCCCAACTGGTTCGCCTTCGACCGCAAGCCCCACATCACACCAATCGCCTTCATACGCCGCCCGCTGATGGAGGGGCAGTATTCCGAAATTTCGTTCGCGATAGCGATGTAATAGAGTTCGTTGTCGATCTCTTTGACTTCGCGCAAGGGAGGTTTAGCCAAAGCAACCGCAGGCAGTGTCAGCGCCGTTGCAACGGCAAGCATTTTGATACCAGACATGACAAATCCTTTCGTCTTGGAAAGACCAAGACGACGGAGGCCAGCATTGCTATGCAATAGCAATGGGCCTGTCACGGCGTGATATGCAAAAACCCGCTTCATGGACGGCGGCAGCTTCCGGCAAAGGTTAGTCTGTCATCGTTGATCTGAAGGTTTTGTGGTTCGGTATCCGGCCCGACCTTCCAGTCGATCCTGGAGGATCCGAAATTCGCGATGCAAAACTTGGTGCCCTCATAACGGCCAGCTTCGCGCGCACCATCCAATGAGGCAGATACTCCTTTGATCACAACGGTGAAATCCGAAGGAGACGCTTTTTTGTTGATGTGCTTTGCTTTGGCTCTGAACGACTTGCCATCGAATAGAATACGATCTTCCGAAGGCTTAATCAGCCCGCAGGCCGAAACCGCCGCCAACAGTAAAACTGCGCCGATGAAAGAAACATTCTTGGTTCTGGTCATAAGATCAACAGTTCGTTCAATCATTAAAACGCCGCCACCAATGCCATGATCCCCATCACGAACATGCAAAGCCAGGCAACCACGTAAAGAACCGAGCGCAAGCCAGAGTTCGGCTTACCCAGTCCACGCAGATGAACAAACAGCATTGCCAGACGCGAAACCAGTGCCACCGAGGCGAGCAAGTTTACCCAAAACGGGCTGACCCCCACCAAAATTGCCGCGATCGTCACCGCCGCAAAAGCAGGAAGCGTTTCAGTGCCGTTCAGATAGGCACGGTTCAGGCGATAAGCCCTGTCTGAATAATCTTGCTCGGGCGTGGCGCCTGGCGCCAGCCCCTTACCCTGTTTGGCCATTGCCGAAATTGGGGCTAGGAACAGGACGACGAGGGTGAAGATCATCACCGATGCAAGTGCATGGCCATAGTCCAAGAATACTTCCATTTGAATCACTCCGCTGCCATCGCACCCGTGCGGCCCGATTTCTGGGCCTTGATGCGGTCTTCGATTTCTTCCCGGAAATTGCGGATCAGGCCCTGGATTGGCCAGGCTGCCGCATCACCGAGGGCACAGATCGTATGGCCTTCCACCTGTTTGGTCACGTCAAACAGCATGTCGATCTCTTCCAACTCGGCCTCACCGCGCACAAGGCGGTCCATGACGCGCATCATCCATCCGGTGCCTTCGCGACACGGCGTGCACTGACCGCAGCTTTCATGTTTGTAAAACTTCGACAATCGCCAGATCGCTTTGATTATATCTGTGGATTTATCCATCACGATCACCGCAGCCGTACCCAGGCCCGAGCCCAGATCGTTGCGCAGGTGGTCAAAGTCCATGATCGCGTCGCGCATATTCTCACCGCGCACACAGGGCACCGACGAACCACCCGGAATAACCGCCAGCAAATTGTCCCAGCCGCCGCGAATGCCGCCGCAATGGGTTTCGATCAGCTGTTCAAACGGGATCGACATTGCCTCTTCGACCACACAGGGGTTGTTCACATGGCCCGAGATCGCAAACAGCTTGGTGCCTGCATTGTTCTGACGGCCAAAGCCTGCGAACCAGTCGGCCCCACGACGCAAGATCGTCGGCACTACCGCAATGGATTCCACATTGTTCACCGTGGTTGGGCACCCATACAGGCCCGCGCCCGCCGGGAACGGTGGCTTCATCCGCGGCATGCCCTTTTTGCCCTCAAGGCTTTCGATCAGGGCAGTTTCTTCACCACAGATATAGGCGCCCGCCCCGTGATGCAGAAACAAGTCGAAATCCCAGCCTGACCCAGCGGCATTCTTGCCCAACAAACCGGCGTCATAGGCTTCGTCAATCGCGGCCTGCAGCGCCTCACGCTCGCGGATGTATTCACCGCGCAGGTAGATATAGCAAGTATGTGCATTCATCGCGAAAGAGGCTATCAGGCAGCCTTCGATCAGCGTATGCGGATCGTGGCGCATGATTTCACGGTCTTTGCAGGTGCCAGGCTCGGATTCATCCGCGTTCACCACCAGATAGGACGGGCGACCGTCACTTTCCTTGGGCATGAAGGACCACTTCAGACCGGTTGGAAAACCCGCGCCGCCCCGGCCGCGCAGCCCTGAATCCTTCATCGTCTGGATGATCCAGTCGCGCCCGTTGCCGATCAGGCCAGCGGTGCCGTCCCAATGCCCCCGGGCCTGTGCACCGCGCAATGTACGCTCGTGCATCCCGTAGATGTTGGTAAAGATCCTGTCCTGATCCTTCAGCATCATGTGTTACCTTCAGCTGTCCTGACGCATGCGCCAGAGTTGAAAAATGTTGACGCCCGCATAGATGAACCCGGCCAGCGCGGCAAAATCAAACAGCAGCGCATAGCGTCCCGGCAGTTCCATCGCGGGGCCAATGAACATGGTCATGGCAAGCCAGATCAGCATGGTCACGGCGATGACCACTCCGATATGTCGACCCTTGCGGGCCATGGCCTGTTCCTTGTCCTTGTCCATCTTGTCCTAAATGCCCAGAGCGGGCACACATCCTAGTCTTCGTATGTACCGTCGTCCTTGGCCCGCTTGGCGAACTCGGTTTCTTCACCCGCCGCCAGCTTGGTGGCCTGATCAATCCAGCCGTCTCTCTCGATCCGGCCTTTGAACTTCAGCCGCGCATCAACCCAGGCAACCTGCTCAGGCGTCCATTTGGCGATCTGATCATAATGATAGAAGCCCAGCTCGTTCAGCGTCTTCTCAAGCTTAGGCCCGACACCTTTAAGCAGCTTCAGATCGTCCGACTTGCCGTCCCGCGCAGCCGAAAGCGTATCGGGCTGGTCTTCTTTGACCGCCTTCGCCTCAGCCGCTTGTTTCACCGCGGGTTTGGCCGGTGCGGGGGCCTTGGGAGGATTCGGAGCAGCCTTTGTCGCCGCCGCCTTGCCATCCTTGCCCAGCCATGGCGTCAGGATCGGAACCTCGGTCCCGTCGATGCGCTTGACGGTATCCCCCTGATCACGCGCCAACTGAACGCTGGCGTTATACTGGGTTCGGCCACTGTCATATTCGGACAGGCTGGTCAGCCCCTTCAGAGGCTCTGCAGCATAGCGCCCGTTCTGAGGGCCCGGTGTCGGCACTTTGCCAGCGGCCAGATCGTCGATGATCTTGCCAAAACCCTCGGCGGTCAGGTCTTCGTAATAGTCCTTGCCGATCTGCGCCATCGGCGCGTTGGTGCAAGAGCCCAGGCATTCGACCTCTTCCCAGCTGAGCTTGCCATCGGCGGACAACGCATGCGGCTTGGCGGCGATCTTGTCCTTGCAGACCGCGATCAAATCCTCGGCCCCGCAGATCATGCAGGATGTGGTGCCGCACACCTGAATATGCGCAACCGAGCCAACCGGCTGCAGCTGGAACATGAAATAGAACGAGGCGACTTCGAGCACGCGGATATAGGCCATGCCCAGCATGTCAGCGACGGATTCAATCGCCGGGCGGCTCAGCCAGCCCTCTTGTTCTTGCGCGCGCCACAGCAGAGGGATCACTGCGCTGGCCTGACGGCCTTCGGGGTATTTGGTGATCTGCGCTTCGGCCCATTGCCGGTTGGCAGCGGTAAAGGCGAAGCTTTCGGGTTGTTCGGGATGAAGACGGCGGAGCATTAGCGGTCAATCTCTCCAAATACGACATCCATGGTGCCGATGATGGCGGCGACGTCGGCCAGTTGGTGGCCTCCGGCGATGTGATCCATGGCTTGCAGGTGCAGGAAGCCCGGCGCGCGCAGTTTGGCCCTGTAAGGCTTGTTGGTGCCATCGGCGACCAGATAGACGCCGAACTCACCCTTCGGGGCCTCGACGGCGGCATAGACCTCGCCCGCAGGCACGTGGAAGCCTTCGGTGTACAGCTTGAAGTGATGGATCAGGCTTTCCATCGAGGTCTTCATGTCCGAGCGTTTGGGCGGGGTGATCTTGCCACGGGCCAGAACGTCTCCGGGGCATTCCCGGATTTTGGCGATGGCCTGACGGATGATCAGCAAGGACTGGCGCATCTCTTCCATGCGGCAGAGATAGCGGTCATAGCAGTCGCCGTTCTTGCCGACCGGAATCTGGAACTCGAATTCGTCATAGCATTCATAGGGTTGCGCGCGGCGCAAATCCCAGGCCAGCCCCGATCCGCGTACCATGACACCCGAGAAACCGTATTTCTGGATGTCATCCTCGGTCACCACGCCAATATCGGCGTTGCGCTGTTTGAAGATGCGGTTTTCGGTCAGCAGACCGTCAATATCGTCGAGAATGGTGGGGAATTCGTGGCTCCACGCCTCGATATCGTCCAGCAGTTCCGGCGGCAGGTCCTGATGTACGCCGCCGGGGCGGAAATAGGCCGCGTGCAGGCGGGCACCGCAGGCGCGTTCATAGAACACCATCAGCTTTTCGCGCTCTTCAAAGCCCCAGAGCGGCGGGGTCAACGCGCCCACATCCATCGCCTGGGTGGTCACGTTCAGCAAGTGGTTCAGAATGCGCCCGATCTCGGAATACAGTACCCGGATCAATGAGCCGCGGCGCGGCACCTCGACCCCGGTCAGCTTTTCGATGGCCAGACACCAGGCATGTTCCTGGTTCATCGGCGCCACATAGTCCAGACGGTCGAAATACGGCAGGTTCTGCAGATACGTCCGGCTTTCCATTAGCTTTTCGGTGCCACGGTGCAGCAAACCGATGTGCGGGTCGCAACGCTCAACAATCTCGCCGTCCAGCTCAAGTACAAGCCGCAAAACCCCGTGTGCCGCAGGGTGTTGCGGACCAAAGTTAATGTTGAAATTGCGGATCTTCTGTTCTCCGCTCAGCGCGTCCGTGCTGCCGTCATCGTATCTTGAGCCGTCCATCAACGCCCCCGCTTATTCTTTTTTGCATCAGCCCGAACCCGGACCTTTTCGGCCTCGGCCGCCTTGGCTGCAGCCCCCGCCAGAAGGACCCCCAGCGCACCCAGCACGATCAGTTCCCCCAGCATCATCATCTCAGCGGCGCTCCAGCTCTTGCAGTTTCAGCCCGACCCACCACAGCAACGCGATCGTGCCAAAGGGGATCAGACAGAGCAGGCACCAGTATTTGTTAATTCCGAAGAACGGCAAAATCTTCACCATCGGGATGATGGTCAGTGCAGATAGGATCAGCCACCAAATGCCACCCATTATTCGCTCTCCTGTTTCTCATCGCCGGGCAGGATGTAATTCGCACCCTCCCACGGAGACATGAAATCAAACTGACGGTATTCCTGCACCAGATTGACCGGCTCATAGACCACACGCTTTTGCGCCTCGTCATAACGGACTTCGGTATAACCGGTGGTCGGGAAATCCTTGCGCAGCGGATAGCCACGAAAGCCATAGTCGGTCAGGATTCGCCGCAGATCAGGATGGCCCGAGAAAAGGATGCCGAACATATCGAACACCTCGCGCTCGAACCAGTTGGCCGAGGGGTGAACGTCGACAATCGACGGCACCATGTCATCCTCACGGATCGACACGCGCAGCCGGATACGCTGGTTCTGGTACATCGACAAGAAGTGATAGACCACATCGAACCGCTTGGCCCGCTCGGGATAGTCAACGGCTGTGATGTCCACCAGGGTCGAGAACTTGCAACTGGCATCGCCCTTCAGAAATTCGATAAATTCCACAAGGTTCGACGGGGCCACGTCCACGTTCAACTCATCATGGGTGACATCCCAGGACAGAACGCAATCGGTCCGTTTGAGTTCCAGCTGCGCGCCGAGTTCTTTGAGTGCTTCGCTCATTGCCTCCTCCTCAGCGTACAATGGTGCCGGTGCGGCGGATTTTACGCTGCAGCTGCATCAGTCCATACAACAGCGCCTCAGCCGTCGGAGGGCATCCAGGCACGTAGATATCGACCGGCACAATGCGGTCACAGCCGCGCACAACAGAATAGGAATAATGGTAATACCCGCCGCCATTGGCGCAGGAGCCCATCGAGATCACATAGCGCGGCTCGGGCATCTGGTCATAGACCTTACGCAGCGCAGGCGCCATTTTGTTGGTAAGCGTTCCGGCCACAATCATCACATCCGACTGACGTGGGGACGCGCGTGGCGCGATACCAAACCGTTCTGCATCATAACGCGGCATCGAGGTGTGCATCATCTCAACTGCGCAACAGGCCAGCCCGAAGGTCATCCAGTGCAACGACCCGGTTCGGGCCCAGTTGATGATGTCCTCCGTCGAGGTCAGCAGAAAGCCTTTGTCCTGCAGCTCGGCATTCAGGGCCTGGGTGGCGACTTCTTTGTCGACGCCGGCGGTGTTTGCACCCGTCATCACTCCCATTCCAGGGCCCCCTTCTTCCATTCATAGGCAAAGCCGATGGTCAGAACGCCCAGGAACACCATCATGGACCAGAATCCGACATCGCTGATGTCTTTGAAAGCCACGGCCCAAGGGAACAGGAACGCAATTTCCAGATCGAAGATGATGAAAAGAATCGCGACCAGATAGAATCGGACGTCGAATTTCATCCGCGCATCGTCGAAGGCGTTGAAGCCGCATTCATAAGCGCTGACCTTTTCAGGGTCGGGATTGCGGACGGCCAGCACCACAGCGGCAAGAATCAAGACGATTCCAAGGCCCGCAGCGACGACCAGAAACACCAGGATCGGGAGGTACTCCCGCAGCAGGTCTTCCACGAATAGCTCCTTTCCTGCGCGTGCCCCGTAGGGGAGCGCCGTCAATTAGCGTGTTGACTGGACATTCTCTATCCGCGCGGGGTCAGAGGGTCAACCAAACACAACCGCATGGCACCCTAATATTCCGTTTCATTCCAGCCGAACTTCGATCCGTGAAACGCACAGACCGACAGAACGTAAACCTAACTATTCCATACAGGTTTTCGCTTGTCGAAGAATGCGCTGATTCCCTCATGCGCCTCGTCGGTTTCCCAGCGCGCAACAAGCGCCCGGATCGTTTGGTCGATAACGGGATCGTCAACACGCGGCCCCAGACTATGGACCAAGGCCTTGGCCGAGGCCACCGCACCAGGCGCACATGACAAATAAGGTTTAACCTCGGCCTCGACAGCGTCCGCCAGATCTTCTGCTGAGGCCGTTTTGGCCAATAGGCCCAAATTGACGGCCTCGGCCGCGTCAAACAATCGGGCCGACATAAAGACCCGCCGCGCACGTGCCGCCCCCATCCGAGCGACAACATAGGGGCCGATGGTGGCCGGGATCAGGCCCAGTCGCGTCTCGGTCAAGCCCATTTTCAGGGTCTCGATACCTATTGCCACGTCGCAGACGGCGGCAAGGCCCACGCCGCCACCAAAGGCGTTGCCCTGTAACGCTCCGATCAGCGGTTTGGGCATCACGTTCAACGCCTGCAACATCTCGGCCAGCTTTCGCGCCTCGACAAAGCGTGTCTCAGGATCCGCCGCCATCTGGTCCTGCATCCAGCCCAGATCCCCACCGGCACAAAAGCTTTTGCCTGCTCCGGTCAGAACGACGACGCGCACAGTGCCATCGCCGCCCAACTGCACCGCCGCTTGTGTCAGTTCCCGGATCATCTGCGCGGACATCGCATTATGCTTTTCGAGGCGGTTCAGCGTCAGGGTTGCAACGCCACGTGGATCAACCGTGACCGAGATCGTTTCAAACATCGCCTACTCCGCCCTCATGGCCAGTGCCATTTGTGCCGCTTGTTCCACGATCCCCAGATCAAGCCCCGTTTCGTATCCAAGACGCTCTAGATGCGCGACCACAGCTTCGGTGGCCACGTTCCCTGCGGCGCCAGGTGCGTAGGGGCAACCGCCCAGCCCCCCGACTGCTGAGTCAAATGTCCGCACGCCCAGCGTCAATGCAGCGTCGATATTGTCGATGGCCCGACCATTGGTGTCGTGGAAATGTCCCGCCAAGCGGGTAACAGGCACCGTCTCACGCACCGCCAGAAGCATATGGGCGATAGTGTCCGGTGTTCCCTGCCCGATCGTATCTCCCAGCGATACCTCATAGCAACCCAGCGCAAATAGTGTGTCCGCAATCTCGGCCACCTTCTCGGGTGGGGTCGGACCATCATAGGGGCAGTCGGTCACGCAGGACACGTAACCGCGCACTGGCAGGTCAATATGGCGCGCAGCCTCTAGGATCGGTTTGAACCTCTCAATGGATTCGGCGATGGTCGCGTTGAGATTGGCCTTCGAGAACCCTTCCGAGGCAGATGCGAATACGGCAATCTCATCCGCTTTGGCAGACAAGGCGTCCTCGTACCCGCGCATATTTGGCGTCAGCGCCGCATAGCGCACCTTACTAACCCGCTGGATCCCGGCCAGAACATCGGCACTGCCAGCCATCTGGGGCACCCATTTCGGAGACACAAAACTGGCAACTTCGATCCGATTGAAGCCCGCCTTGCTCAGGCAATCGATCAGAGCGACCTTCTCGGCAACAGGAATTTCCCGCTGTTCGTTCTGCAGCCCATCACGTGGCCCTACTTCAAAAATGTCGACCCGTTCACCCATAGCTTTCGCCTCCCGTTATGCCGTGTTGTCCCGACTGTGCCACGTTGCGGCGCAGCGGGACAGATCATTCCTCCTCCAGCCGGACCAGCGCCGCGCCGGCCTCGACCTGAGCGCCCGTTTCGGCCAGCACCTCGGCGATCACGCCATCACGGGCAGCCAGCAAGGAATGTTCCATTTTCATCGCTTCCAGAATGGCCAGTCGATCACCTTCTGAAACGGCTTGCCCTACGGTGGCGAACATGGCCTTGACCAGACCGGGCATCGGCGCCTCGACCACATTGGTATCGCCCAAGGCGCTTGCATCGCGATCCAGCGGATCGACATGCTCAAACACTTGCCCATAGTCATCGAATACTGTGATTGTCGCACCAGCCAGTGCCACGGGCGGCATCGGGCGGTCATCAATGTACCAGCCTCCATTGCGCCGTTGCGCCAGAACCGTTGTGTCCTTGATCTGCCAGACCTGCCGGTCAGGTCCTTCGACCTGTACGTCTAGATCAATGAGCTCGCTATCGTACTTCAACTGGACGGCCCGGTGCAGCGGCGCCCACAGGCTGAAACCCGTGTCGGGCCCGGTCTCGACCAGATCAAGCGCCGTCATGGCTGCTGCAACAATCAAGCCCGCGCGCGCATCAGAAGTTCGGACCAGCCCGTCGATATCCCGACCGATCAGTCCGGTATCGACATCGCCCGCCACAAATCCGGGGTGCCGGGTCAGCGCGCCAAGAAACGAGAGATTCGTGACCGTCCCGGCAACCTCGGTCCGCCGAAGAACCCGGTGCAGGTTTTCCAGCGCTACTGCACGCGTCGGGCCATGCACCACGACCTTGGCAATCATCGGATCGTACCAGGGGCTGATTGTATCGCCGGACCGCACTCCGCTATCGGCGCGGCATTCCGCAGGAAAGCGCAGATGTGTCAGCGTACCTGTTGCGGGCAAAAACCCTTTGGGCACGTCCTCGGCGTAAAGCCGGGCTTCGAACGCATGCCCGTTGATCGTCAGGTCATCCTGCGTTTTTGGCAACGCCTCACCCGATGCGACTCGCAACTGCCATTCGACCAGATCAACGCCGGTAATCGCCTCGGTCACGGGGTGTTCCACCTGCAAGCGCGTGTTCATCTCCATGAACCAGAACCGATCCGGGCGCAGCCCGTCCGATGCATCAACGATGAACTCAACCGTACCTGCGCCTTTGTAGCCAATCGCCTCGGCGGCGCGCACGCCCGCCTGCCCCATGGCCTCACGCATTTCAACCGTCATTCCGGGCGCCGGAGCTTCTTCGATCACCTTCTGGTGCCGCCGCTGCAGCGAACAATCGCGTTCGAACAGATGCACCGCCTGGGTGCCATCGCCGAACACCTGCACCTCGATATGCCGGGGCTTGGAAACGAATTTTTCGACCAGAACGGCATCGTTGCCAAAGGCGGTTTTCGCCTCTCCCCGCGCACTGTCTAGAGCCTCAGTAAAGTCTTCGGGGTGCTCTACCAGCCGCATCCCCTTGCCGCCGCCCCCCGCAACGGCCTTGATCAGCACTGGATATCCGATGGTCTGGGCCGCGCCCGCCAGATGATCAGGGTCTTGGTTATCGCCGTGATAACCCGGAACCACGGGCACGCCCGCCAGCTCCATCAACACTTTTGCCGCGTCTTTGAGGCCCATCTTGCGGATCGCATCCGCCGAGGGCCCGATAAAGATCAGACCCGCAGCCTCAACCGCGTCAACGAAACCGGGGTTTTCAGACAGAAACCCATAGCCCGGATGAATCGCCTGCGCGCCCGTATCCAGCGCTGCCTGAATGATCACATCACCCTTTAAATAGCTGTCCGCCGGGGCCGCGCCACCGATATGCACCGCCTCATCCGCCATTTGCACATGCTTGGCCGAGGCGTCCGCGTCCGAGTACACTGCAACACAGGACACACCCATTTTCTGAGCCGTTTCCATCACCCGACAGGCAATCTCGCCTCGGTTAGCAATCAGGATTTTATTGAACATGGCTTATCCCTCAACCCCGAGATCTTCGACAAGTCGGAACCGCTCGCAGAGCAATTCCATTTCGGGATCAAACCCGCCGTTTCGCTCGAAATACCGGCGGTGATCTTCGCGCCATCCTTCAAGCGCCTCATTCTCGCCCTCGGCCAGCGCGAAATCCTCGGTCACATCGCAATATCGGCAGGTCGTTACCTCATTCGTTTCGATCACCAGCGCGGGACGACCATCCCAGTCCAAAGCGATATCGCGCCGCCCAACGACCGGAGTATCCGCACTGCCTTCGGGATAGTCTCGCAAAGCACCGCAGGTCGCTGTTTTCCTTCCTGCACGCACTAAGGCCAAAAGTTCTGCGCTCAACGTTGCGTTGTCACCAAACTTGAAAGTCTGAGCACCCGGATAGCGGGCCATGACATCATTCAAAGAAACGTTCATCTTACATCCTGAACACGCCGAAACGTGTCTCCTCAATCGGGGCATTCAGGGCGGCACTCAGCGACAAGGCCAGAACATCGCGACTTTTGCGCGGGTCGATGATGCCATCATCCCATAGGCGCGCCGAGGCATAGAGTGGGTGAGATTGTTCCTCGAACATATCCAATGTTGGGCGCTTGAATTCGATCTCTTCCTCAGCCGACCAGCTGCCACCCTGCCGCTCGATCCCGTCTCGTTTGACGGTGGCCAGCACGCCCGCCGCTTGCTCGCCCCCCATTACGGAAATACGCGAGTTCGGCCAAGTCCACAGGAACCTGGGCTGATAGGCCCGCCCCGCCATGCCATAGTTCCCGGCCCCGAACGAGCCCCCGACAAGCATGGTGATCTTGGGTACCGAAGTCGTAGCAACGGCTGTCACCATCTTTGCCCCGTGCCGCGCAATGCCTTCGTTTTCGTATTTGCGGCCCACCATAAAGCCGGTGATATTTTGCAGGAAGACCAGCGGGATTTTGCGTTGCGAACACAGCTCAACAAAATGCGCGCCCTTTTGGGCGGCCTCGGAAAACAGCACGCCGTTGTTGGCGATGATCCCAACCGGGCAGCCTTTGACATGGGCAAACCCGGTCACAAGCGTCTCACCAAAGCGCGGTTTGAATTCGTCAAATCGCGAGCCATCGACAAGCCGCGCGATCACCTCGCGGATATCATAGGGCGTGCGCAGGTCGGCGGGAACAACGCCCAGAATTTCCTCGGGGTCATAAGCCGGGTCTTCGGGGCTGGCCCAATCCACGGTCTGCGGTTTGCGCAGGTTCAGAGATCCCACCGCCTGCCGCGCCAAAGCCAGCGCGTGGGCGTCGTCCTCAGCCAGGTAATCGGCCACGCCGGACAGGCGGGTATGGACGTCGCCACCGCCCAAATCCTCGGCGCTGACGACCTCTCCGGTCGCGGCCTTGACCAAAGGCGGACCGGCCAGAAAGATCGTGCCCTGATCTTTGACGATGATCGTCACATCCGACATCGCGGGCACATAGGCCCCGCCCGCCGTACACGAACCCATGACCACCGCGATCTGAGGGATTCCTTTGGCACTCATTCGGGCCTGATTATAGAAGATGCGGCCAAAGTGGTCGCGGTCGGGAAAGACCTCGTCCTGGTTGGGCAGGTTCGCCCCGCCGCTGTCAACCAGATAGATACAGGGGAGTTGGCTTTCCTCGGCAATCTCCTGCGCGCGCAGGTGTTTCTTGACCGACATCGGATAATAAGTGCCGCCCTTCACGGTGGCGTCGTTGCAAACCACCATGACCTCGCGCCCCTGCACCCGGCCAATGCCCGCAATCACACCAGCACTTGGCGCGGCATCACCATACATCCCATGCGCCGCCGTCGCGCCGATTTCCAGAAACGGGGACCCCGGGTCCAGCAGGTTCGCCACCCGACGGCGCGGCAGCATCTTGCCCCGCGATTCATGCCGCGCGCGGGATTTCTCACCTCCGCCCAGACGGGCCGCTTCGGCAGCGGCAGAGATTTGCTCCAGCGCGTCGAGATGAGCCGCGCGGTTTGCTTTGAAACCCTCAGAGGTGGGTATGGCTTTGGAATTGAGCTTCATTGGTGTTTACCCTCCAAAAGCCGTTCGGCCAATCGCAAGTTCAGCCACTTCATAGTAGCATCTAACAATAGGCATTCATTTTCAGACATGTCGGCTTCGCATTTCGTTTGAAAATCTTCGGAAGTTCGTCGCCGCGCATTCGCATAAGAGGAGCGCTTGAAACCCTTGAGGTTTGGGTTCGCTGGTAAATACCCCGAAATTTCTGCACTTCTGAGACGAATGTGCTCAATTAAAATCTCGTGGCAAATGTCCTGGTAGGAGTTTTCCTGATTATTTGTGCAATAATCCAAGGCAGATGCAACACAATCCATATCCAACGTCATTTTTGGAACAGACATCACCGTCGTTTTGCTAATTTGCGTACACCCATCCAACCAATTTTCGACACCTATGACCGGCTCCGAAGCTTGCCCCATGCTTTCGTCCGCCTCAAGGGCCGCTGCGGAAATTAGCAGTGCAACCAACCCCGGCCAAAACATCTTACTCATGATTTCGGCCTCTTCTGCGTTTCAGTTTCCCCCGCCGCCCGCGCCTTCAATTCCTTCCGGATCACTTTCCCCGTCACAGTCATCGGCAGTTCCTCCAGAAACGCCACTTCGCGCGGGTAGGAATACTGCGCCAGACGATCCTTGACCCAATCCTGCAACTCTCGCTCCGCAACCGTGGCTCCCGGTTTCAACACGACATAGGCCTTCACGATTTCGGTCCGCAACGGATCGGGCTTGCCGACCACACCCACTGTCGCCACCGCCGGGTGGGTCAGTAGGCAATCTTCGATCTCGGCCGGACCGATGCGGTAACCGGCCGAGGTGATCACGTCATCGTCGCGACCGACGAAGCGCAGATAATCCCCCTCCCACACGCCGCGATCCCCAGTGATCAGCCAGTCGCCTCGGAACTTCTCGGCCGTGGCCTCAGGTCGATTCCAGTATTCCAGCAGCATCGAGGCCGAGCCTCGGCGGATGGCCACGTCGCCCTCTTGATCTGTGGGCTGGCCATCCTGGTCGATCACTGCAACTTCATGCCCCGGAACCGGTTTACCGATGCAACCCGGGCGCACGGGAAAATCCTGAGCGCAGGAAGACACCACCATGTTGCATTCGGTCTGGCCGTAGAATTCGTTGATCGTCAGGCCGAACGCCTGCTTCCCCCATTCCAACATCTCGGCACCTAGCGGCTCCCCTCCGGAAGCGACCGAGCGCAGACCGGGGATCGCCTGATCCGTGGCCTTGAGCATCCGCAATGCGGTAGGCGGAAAGAACACGTTCCGTACCCCGCCGCGCGCGATCACATCCGCACAGGCCTCGGGGGTGAATTTCTCGAGCCGGGCCGCGACCACCGGAATGCCCAGCGCCAGCCCTGGCATCAACACATCGAACAACCCGCCAATCCATGCCCAGTCGGCGGGCGTCCACAGACAGTCACCTTCGCGCAGATGGCTGTGGCTGATCGAGACCCCCGGCAAATGGCCGGTCAAAACCCGATGCCCATGCAGCGCGCCTTTGGCGCTGCCGGTTGTGCCGGAAGTATAGATCAGAACTGCCGGATCCTCGGGGCCGGTATCCGCAAAGGGCACCGGATCATCAGACGGAGCTATCTGATCGACCAGAACCGGTACGGCAAGATCCCCCAGCAGTGCAGCACCCTCTGCGTCTGTCAACACCAGTTGCGCCCCTGCATCCGCGACACGCGAGGCCAGCGCGTCATGTTTGAACAATTTAAACAAAGGCACCGAAATCGCGCCGATCTTCCAGATCGCAAGATGCGCCGCCGCGCAGCTGGGTGACTGACTGAGCAGTACTCCAACGCGATCCCCAGGCCGCACCCGATCGAGCAAGGCGTATGCGATGTCATCGGCCAAGCGTCCGAGTTGTGCAAACGAGACGACCTTGCCCTCACCCCCGGTCAGGTCGATGATCGCCGTCTGCTCTGGGGGTTGTTCCAAGCATTGCCGCGCCATGTTCAACCGGTCCGGCAGGTCCCAGCCCCCACCCTGATGCAAACCAGGTATGCCTTCAGCGGGACACATTACCGAAACCCTTTGTTTTTCTAGGTTTTTCCTGAATCGAGCCACCAAAGACGGTCACGGGAATTTGATGCAGATCAGAGTCGGCGGGCTTTGCTTCATGCAAAACCCGGTCATCAACAAATCCAAAGGCCGTAAAATGACCAAGAAACTCGCCGCTTTGACCCTTTCGACCGCGCTCGTCGCGTTTGCTGCGCCCGTTTTCGCCCAAAATCAGGGCGACTGGACCGTTGGTGTCGGTGTCGGCTATCTCGACCCGAAATCCGACAATGGATCCCTCGCCGGGCTGGATGCAGATGTCGATTCCGACACACGCCCGATCTTTACTGCCGAGTATTTCGTTCGGGATAATCTGGGTATCGAGCTGCTGGCCGCCACACCGTTCAGCCATGAGGTCACACTGGGTGGCAGCCTCGACGCAGGGACCGTCAAACACCTGCCGCCCACATTGTCGCTGAACTATCACTTCCCGACCAACTCGGTCTGGAAACCCTATGTCGGCGCGGGCATCAACTATACCATCTTCTTCGACGAAAAATCGGCTCTGGGTGATCTCGAGCTCGACAACTCGGTCGGCCTCGCACTGCAGGCCGGTCTGGACTATATGGTCACCGAAAAAGGCGCTGTTCGTCTGAACGTACGCTGGTTCGACATCGACTCGGACGTCAAACTGAACGGCACCGATATCGGCACAGCTGAAATCGATCCTTGGCTGGTCGGCGTATCCTACGTTCACCGCTTCTGATCCTTTACACAGAACGCCCTGCCGTTACCTCGTCGGCGGGGCGTTTTTTTGCTCAGAGCATTTCGTTCATCAGTTCCCGTCCGATCAGCATCCGGCGGATTTCGCTGGTACCGGCGCCGATTTCCATCAGCTTGGCGTCGCGGAATATGCGGCTGACCGGCGAATCCGACAGGAACCCCGCGCCGCCCATAGCCTGAACTGCCTGATGGGCCTGCGTCATGGCCTGTTCCGAAGCATACAGACAGCACGCTGCCGCATCTTGCCGGGTCACATCCCCGCGGTCACAGGCCTTGGCGACCTCGTAGACATAAGCCCGGGCTGAATTCATGGCCGTGTACATGTCAGCAATCTTGCCTTGCATCAGCTGAAAGCTGCCAATCGGTTTGCCGAACTGCTTGCGCTCGGCCAAATACGGCATGACTTCGTCCAGACAGGCGGCCATGATTCCAGTTCCGATCCCGGCGAGCACAACGCGTTCGTAATCCAGCCCTGACATCAGAACCGCGACACCCTTACCCTCTTCGCCCAGAACATTTTCAAAGGGCACCTCGACGTCATCAAAAATCAATTCCGCCGTGTTTGATCCGCGCATGCCCAGCTTGTCGAAATGGGGCGAGGTCGAAAAGCCCGTCATCTCTTTTTCGACCAGAAAGGCGGTGATCCCTTTGGATCCAGCATCAGGATCCGTCTTGGCGTAAACGACCAGAGTATCCGCGTCCGGCCCGTTCGTGATCCAGTATTTGCTTCCGTTCAGCCGGTAGTGATCATTGCGCTTTTCCGCCTTCAGCTTCATCGAAACGACGTCTGATCCGGCGGACGCCTCAGACATGGCCAGCGCGCCCACATGTTCGCCGGAAATCAACCGAGGCAGATATTTCGCCTTTTGCTCGGGGCTGCCGTTCAGCTTGATCTGATTGACGCACAGGTTTGAATGCGCCCCGTATGACAATGAGATTGAGGCAGAGGCCCGCGCCACTTCTTCAACCGCGACGGTATGAGCCAGATAGGACATGGCCGCGCCACCATATTCCTCGGGCACTGTAATTCCTAGCAGGCCCAACTCACCCATCTCGCGCCAAAGTTCATTGGGAAACGCGTTCGAGGCATCGACCTTCGCGGCCATCGGCTTCACCCGCTCTTGCGCCCAGCGATGCACCATTTCACGCAGTGCGTTCACATCTTCACCCAGATCGAATTGCATGGCCGCCGTGAACATCGAACTCTCCCAGTAAATGAACGATTGTTCAAATAATCTGCCATGACCATGAACCCGGGTCAAGCGCTGACCGAAAAAGGTTCACCCGCGAGCCGATCCGGAGCGTCACAAATTCACCATACTCGACGATTAGATCGCCTAAGCCGTTAAGTTTTTTTGCTTCAAGGATTCTGCGAATGGCCCCAACCAATGTCATCGTAAATGGTACTTTTAATAGCGGTTCCGCAAATTGGTCTGGTACGGATATCGAAGCTGACCACACTGAGGGTGCCTATCTCGGGAATGGTTCATCGAATCGTGTGGCCGAAATGGATGGCAACGCAAGCCAAGTCACGGTGATGGAGCAAACGTTTACGCTGGATGACCCCAAATCCGGCGAGCTTAGCCTGGATTCCGCACTTAGGACGGCATCTAACTCAAATGCAGGCAGCGAAGGATTTACAGTCGAGATTCTGGACAGCAACGGCGTCGTTATCGCCTCGATGACCGTTCTGCCGACTGCGAACAGCTTTTCCACATTCACCATGCAGGTCGATTTCCCTTCCGCCGGTGACTATACCCTGCGCCTTACCGAACTTGGCCTTAATGATAGCCTTGGCGCCATTGTCGATAACATCGAGTTACTGGTGTGTTTTTGTCAGGGCACCCTGATCGAGACGGAACTCGGGGAACATCCCGTTGAAACCTTGCGTGAAGGTGATCTTGTGCTGACCCGATCGGGGCTGAAACCTGTCAGATGGATCGGACAGCGGCATCTTTCGGCAACCGATCTGGCAATCAATCCAAACCTGAAACCGGTTCGAATCGCGAAATCCGCATTAGGGGACGGTTTGCCGAAACAGGATCTTCTGGTTTCCCGGCAGCACAGAATGCAAATCTCTTCGGCGGTGGCGCAGCGCATGTTCGGATCGCCGGATGTGCTGGTCGCGGCCATCAAGCTGTCGGAATTGCCGGGAATCGAGATAGACAACAGCCTTGATCAGGTTGTGTATTACCACCTGCTGTTCGACAATCACGAAATCGTTTTTGCAAATGGCGCCCCGAGCGAAAGCCTGTTGCTGACCGACACGTCGCTGGCATCCGTTACGGCGCAGGCCCGCGAAGAAATCCAAATGATCCTTCCAAATCTGCTGGAAGCCCAGAATACAGTGCCGTCTTATCCGATCCCTGAAAATCGGCTGCAAAAACGACTGGTCGAGCGGCTGCGGAAGAACCAAAAATCCCCGCTCGAATCACAGGAAATGTGATCAGGATTGGAACACCGCGCCGACCTCGGAGCGAATGATCCGTGCGATCAACCGGCAATCATCCAGTGAAAAAGTCAATGGCACCCGCATATCCATGATCCCGGTCAAAATGCGGTCACTCGCAGGCAGAGGCGCGCTTTCCACATATCGCCAACTGTCATAGCGCGAAGTAAACCCGGTGGGCTCTGCTCCGCCGAACCATTTCAGATCCACACCACGCGCCGCGCAGCGCTGCATCACAAGAGCAATCCGTTCGGGTGACCAGTCCAGCAGCAAGAACTGAATCGACGAGCCCACATAAGTTTCCGCCTCGGGCCGTTCGACAATGGTAAGTCCCGGCGTGCCGCGCAGCCCTTTTTCGATCTCGACATAGCGCTCATTCCACCGGTCAATCTGTTGTTCCAGATTGCGAAGCTGCGGCCTAAGGATCGCGGCCCTCAAATTGTCCATGCGCCCTGAGACATTGGGCGTGGTGTACTTGATCCGCTCGAACACCTCCGGGCCCGGCGCTGCAAGGTGGCGCTCATACAGCATGTAGGATCCTGAAAGGACCGTCGCCTTGGCAGCCAGTTCCTCGTCATCGGTAATCAACAACCCGCCTTCACCGGAATTTATGTGCTTGTAGGTCTGGCAGGAATAACACCCGATAACGCCCTGCCGTCCGGATTTTTGCCCGCGCCATGCGGCGCCCATCGTGTGCGCGCAATCTTCGATCACGGCCACACCGGCGGCATCGCAGATTTGCATCAACCGATCCATGTCGCACAGATGCCCACGCATATGGCTGAGCATCAGCACATCAGACTGATCCAGTTTGCTTTCGAGATCATCCAGATCAATCGTCAGCGCTTCGGTCACACCGACAAATACCGGCTTGGCTCCGATCGAGGCAATCGCCCCCGGCACCGGTGCCAGGGTGAAAGCGTTGGTCAGAACCGTATCTCCGGGCTGCACCCCTATGGCGCGCAATGCTGTCGCCAGTGCATAGCCGCCCGAGGAGACCGCCAGACAGTATTTTGCACCGGTCTGCGCGGCAAATTCCTGTTCTAACAGGGCGGTCTCGGCCAGTTCGCCGGGCGACACGTTATATCTGTGCAGCCGGCCATGACGCAAAACGGCCAGAGCCGCCTCGATCGCCTCATCCGGGATTGGTTCCTGCTGGGTGAAATTGCCAGTAAACTTCTCAGTCATCTTTTCGCTCTTGAGGCCGCGATGGGCCGGGGTCAAGGGGTCAGGCTGCAGCTCCGACCAAATCAAAAACAAGTTTCGGCAGGTCATCAAAATGATGTAACAGCGCTTCGGGTTTCAGCGCAGCCATGTCGTCGCCAGATGGCCCGAATGTTACAAGCACCGAAGGTACACCTGCAGCACGCGCCGTATTCCGGTCGGTGTCGGAATCCCCGATCAGAACGCACAGATCCGGGTGCCCACCTGCCCGGCGGGCAGCTTCACGCAGGGGCTCCGGATCGGGTTTGCGAACCGGCAAAGTATCCGCACCGACGAGTGAGCCGAACCGGTCGCGCGCACCCATTTGGGTCAGCAGCTGATGTGCCAGAGCCTCGGGTTTATTAGTGCAGATACCAACGCCATAGCCGGCCTCTTTCAACTTTCCAACCGCGTCCAGAGCGCCTGGATAAAACCGGGTATGGGTGTCAATCGCCTCCGAGTACGCCTCTAAAAGCATCGGGTAATAAGCGTGAACAGCCTGCTCGTCATAGGCCCCAACCCGCTTCAAACCGTGGGTCAGCATCATCCGCCCACCACGCAAAGCGATGCCAGCATCCTGCCCGTGGACCAGCACATCGCCGTGCCCCATATCGCGAAAACAATGGTTTGCGGCCTCCAGCAAATCCCCGGAAGTATCCGCCAGTGTCCCGTCCAGATCAAAGATGACTGTTCGCATTACGCCTCCTGCCTCGGCGGGTTTTCGCCACGTCTTGTTGCAAACGGCAATCTAGTTTGATGGCTGAACCGCTTGCGACTTTACCCTCAGCGGATAAAACGGACTGCAACAAAACACAAAGAGAAAACGATTTCATGAGTATCGCCCTTGTCATCCTTGCTGCCGGTAAAGGCACCAGGATGAATTCGGATATCCCGAAAGTCCTGCACCCGATTGCTCAGGCGCCTATGCTGGTCCATGCCATGCGCGCTGGTGCTGTTCTGTCGCCCGAGCGGACCGTCATTGTCACCGGGCACGGGTCCGAAGCCGTTGCCAAAGCAACCCTGGCCGAGGACGAGACCGCACAAATCGCCATTCAGGCCGAACAGCTGGGCACCGCCCATGCTGTCGCACAGGCGCGCGAAGCGCTGCAGGGTTTCAACGGCGACGTGGTTGTTCTGTACGGGGACACGCCCTTTTTGCAACCCGATACGTTGGAACGTATGATCGAAGCGCGGGCCAAGAACGATCTGGTTATTCTGGGTTTTGAGGCCGCAGATCCTGCACGCTATGGCCGGTTGGTCATGAACGGACAGGCCCTTGAACGCATCGTCGAATACAAAGACGCCTCGGATAATGAGCGCGATATAACACTTTGTAATTCTGGCCTTTTGGCCTGTGACGCTGAATTGCTGTTTTCGCTGATCGACGACGTCGGCAATGACAATGCCGCCGGTGAATACTACCTGCCGGATGTCGTGGCAATCGCCCGATCCCGTGGCCTGAATGTCACCGCAGTCGCCTGTGACGAGGCACAAACGTTGGGTGTGAACTCGCGCGTTGACCTGGCCGCTGCGGATGCGGTTTTTCAGGCCCGTGCCCGCGCCGATCTGCTGGATCTGGGGGTCACGCTGATGGCGCCGGAAACCGTTTATCTGGCCGCCGACACCGTCATTGGCCGCGACACAGTGATAGAACCCAATGTGGTCTTTGGCCCCGGTGTCACGGTGGAAAGCGGCGCGACGATCCGGGCATTTTCTCATCTTGAGGGCTGCCATGTCAGCCGCGGCGCCATCGTCGGCCCCTATGCCCGCCTGCGCCCCGGCGCTGAGCTGGCAGAAAACACCCGCGTCGGCAATTTTGTCGAGATCAAGAATGCTGAGATCGCCGAAGGCGTGAAGGTCAACCATCTCAGCTATATCGGGGACGCAACGGTTGGGGCGGCGACGAATATCGGCGCGGGTACGATCACTTGCAATTACGATGGCGTAATGAAGCACCAAACAACCATCGGCCAGAACGTCTTTGTCGGATCGAACACCATGTTGGTGGCACCTGTCACCATTGGTGACGGCGCGATGACGGCCACCGGAACCGTGGTGACGCGCGATGTGGAAGCGGATGCTTTGGCCGTTGCGCGCGCCAAGCAGGACAACAAGCCCGGTTATGCGCGTAAATTGTTTGACATGTTGACGGCGAAGAAGGCTCGTCGCGACAAAGGAGCCTGACAGATGTGTGGGATTGTAGGCGTATTGGGCAAGCACGAAGCTGCCCCCATCCTGGTCGAGGCCCTAAAACGGCTGGAATACAGGGGGTATGACAGTGCAGGCATTGCTACGGTCAATGGCGGATCCCTGGGTCGGCGTCGGGCTGTAGGCAAGCTGGTAAACCTCAGCGACCTGCTGGTGCATGACCCGCTTCCCGGTAAATCCGGTATCGGCCATACCCGCTGGGCCACCCATGGCGCGCCGACAGTTTCGAATGCGCATCCCCACCGGGCCGGGCCGGTTGCCGTTGTTCACAACGGCATCGTTGAAAACTATCGAGAGCTGCGGACAGAGCTGGCGGAACACGGGATCGGGTTCGAAACCGAAACCGATACGGAAACCGTCGCCCTGATGGCTGAACATTACCTCAAATCAGGGCTGCCCCCGGTTGAAGCCGCCTATAAAACCATCGACCGGCTGGTCGGCGCATTTGCCCTGGCCTTTCTGTTTGACGGCGAAGATGACCTGATCGTGGCCGCGCGCAAAGGCTCGCCACTGGCAATCGGGCACGGGGACGGAGAGATGTTTGTCGGCTCGGACGCCATCGCGCTAGCGCCGCTGACGGATCGCATCACCTATCTGGAAGAAGGTGACCGTGCGGTTGTGACCCGCACATCGCTGGAAATCCGCAACGAAGCAGGTGAGCTTGCCAATCGCGAAACCCGCAAGATCAAAGTGGATCACAGCCGCGCCGACAAGGCCGGGCACAAGCATTTCATGGCCAAGGAAATCGCGGAACAGCCGATTGTGGTTGCCGAGGCGATCCGGTCCTACCTGCCCTCTGCCGGGGATCAGGTCGTTCTGCCGGGGGATCTGGATTTCACCAAGCTGGACCGTCTGACGATGGTCGCTTGCGGGACCGCTTTCTACGCCTGTTTGACCGCCAAATACTGGTTCGAGCAACTTGCCAGAATACCGGTCGAAGTCGATATCGCCAGCGAATTTCGCTATCGTGAACCTCCGATCCCGGAACGCACTATGGCGCTGTTTGTCAGCCAATCGGGTGAAACCGCCGACACGCTGGCCGCCCTGCGGTATTGCGACGGCAAAGCGGACAAGGTCGTCTCAGTCGTCAATGTTCCAGAAAGCTCGATCGCACGTGAAAGCGACATCGCCCTGCCGATCCATGCCGGGGTTGAGATAGGCGTCGCCTCGACCAAAGCCTTCACCTGTCAGCTGAGCGTGTTGCTGATGCTGGCGCTCAAGGCTGCCGCGGACCGTGGCACGTTGAGCGACGAGGAACTTGCCGATCACGCCGCCGCGTTGCGCGGGCTGCCTTCGGTGCTGAACACCGCGTTGGATCAGAACCGGGCCATCAGGAAATCCGCCCAGCGCTTGTCCGAGGCGCGCGATGTTCTGTTTCTGGGACGCGGCCTGATGTACCCGCTGGCGATGGAAGGGGCGCTGAAACTCAAGGAAATCAGCTATATCCATGCCGAAGGTTATGCTTCGGGTGAGCTAAAGCACGGCCCCATTGCCCTGATCGACAAACACATGCCCGTGGTGGTTCTGGCCCCGCGAGACACGGTGTTCGACAAAACCGTGTCGAATATGCAAGAGGTCATGGCACGCAAGGGTAAAGTCATCCTGGTGTCCGATGATGACGGCATCGCCGAGGCGGAAGACGGGGTCTGGAGCACGATCCGCATGCCGCATGTGCACCCCAGCCTTGCGCCGATCCTCTATTCGGTGCCCGCTCAGTTGCTGGCCTATCATACGGCGGTGGCCAAGGGCACGGATGTGGACCAGCCGCGCAATCTGGCGAAATCCGTAACGGTGGAGTGACGCATGTCCAAGCAATTTCCGGCGCTGGATGACGCCCATTGCAAGTTTATCGAGGATCAGCATCTGTTCTTCGTCGGCACCGCCGGACATGAAGGACGGGTCAATATCTCTCCCAAAGGGATGGACTCGCTGCGGGTACTGGGGCCCAATCGGATTGTCTGGATGAACCTGACCGGCAGTGGCAATGAAACCGCCGGGCATTTGCTGGAGGTCAATCGCATGACCCTCATGTGGTGTTCCTTCACCACGCGCCCGCTGATCCTGCGGACCTATGGCACCGCGCGTACATTGCATGCCGGGGACGAGGGCTGGGACGCATTGGCCGGGCTGTTTCCCGACCACCGCAGCGCCCGCCAGATCTATGACCTTGCGATTGACATGGTTCAAACCTCTTGCGGGTATGCCGTACCGTTCATGGAATACCTGTCCGAACGGGACACGATGCAGAAATGGGTCGACGGTAAGTCCGATGACGATATCCGAGATTATTGGGTTGAGCGGAACCATCAGACGATCGACGGCAAGCCAACACGCGCTGCGGACCTATGACGCCCGTCACCTATCTTGACCAGATCCGCGCCCATGCCGACCCAGAGCGCGCCGTGCAGATGGCGGCTTATCACAAGGTCGAACGCCTCTATCTGGGCGTTGCAAATCCGGTTCTGAACGACCTGACCAAACTATGGCGACAGGAACTGGACGTTGCTGCGCGGGTGGATCTGGCTGACGCCCTCTGGCAGACCGATATCCACGAGGGCCGTCTTGCCGCAGCCAAGTTGCTGACCCAAGCCCGTATCCGCCCCGATGAGGCTGCTTGGGCATTGCTGCAAAGCTGGTTGCCTGATTTTGATGCCTGGGCGGCGGCGGATCACGCCTGTATGGCGATGCAGAAACGCTTGTCCGCCGACCCGGAGCGGTTGGATCAGGTCGAACTCTGGACCGCGTCAGACCACATGTGGACACGGCGCGCCGCGCTGGTTGCCACCCTGCCCTGGACCAAACAGAACCACCCCAAGCCAGATGATCTGGACCGGCGCGACCGTATTCTTGGCTGGGCAGCGGGTTATGTGTCTGACCGTGACTGGTTCATCCAGAAAGCAATCGCATGGTGGCTGCGCGAGCTGTCGAAACATGACGCGGACCGAGTGGTTAACTTTCTGCGCGACCATAGTGCGGCCATGAAGCCCTTTGCCCGGCGTGAAGCTGGCAAATATCTGAAAGGTCAGTTGGAATAAACTTCCAGCTCGACAAGTTCGTCATAAGGCAAAAGCAGCGCCCGCATCGCATCCAGCGACAGCCTGCTGCCGCCGCTTTCGGGCCCACGGGCCGGGACCAGCGTGATATAGGCCTGCGCCCCTGTTCTAGACACGACAACGCGCCCCGTGAACTCTGTCTCGACCAAAGGCGTTTCCATCCAGCGTCCCGGCGTTGTCGGATCACCTAAGCTGGCAATGGTGGTCTTGGCACCAACCCAACCAGCGGCGGTTGCGGGGACCGGAACGGATTCGGCAACGTCTGCTTCCGCGGCGACCTCTGGTTCAGCCGCGGGTTTGTCGCGACCGAAAACCCGATCAGTTGTCGAGCGGACAGTGTCACAGCCCGCAACAAGGATACAAATGGTCAGCAGAGCGTATTTCATGGCCTGAACTTAGCCCCCCTCACAGGACTGTGCCAGCACAAAGCACAGTTCAGGCTTGTCGCAGGCCAGTCGCCGCTTTACGTATGACTCATGACAGCTCCGCTTATCGACCCGTTCGCACGTGCCATCACCTATCTCCGCGTCTCCGTTACGGATCGCTGTGATTTTCGCTGTGTTTACTGCATGTCCGAAGACATGAAGTTCCTGCCGAAAAAGGATCTGCTGACGCTGGAAGAGCTGGACCGTATGTGCACGACCTTCGTGAAGATGGGCGTGGAAAAGCTGCGCATCACCGGGGGCGAGCCGCTGGTCCGCCGAAACATCATGTCATTCTTCAATGCCATGACCCGGCATCTGGACAGCGGCGCGTTGAAAGAGCTGACGCTGACAACCAATGGCTCACAACTGCATCGCTTTGCTGACGATCTCTATGCGGCGGGCGTGCGCCGGGTGAATGTGTCGCTGGACACGTTGGATGATGAGAAATTCAGCCAGATCACCCGTTGGGGCCGGTTGAAACAGGTTCTGAACGGAATTGATACTGCCCAAAAGGCTGGCCTGCGGGTCAAGATCAACGCTGTGGCCCTGAAGGGGTTCAACGAGGCCGAACTTCCAACAATCACCCAATGGTGCGCTGAGCGCGACATGGATCTGACCTGGATCGAGGTGATGCCGATGGGCGATATCGGGAACGAGAACCGTCTGGATCAGTACTGGTCGCTCAAGGATGTCCGCAAGGAATATGAAAGCCACTATACCGTCTCCGATCTGGCAGAACGCACTGGTGGACCAGCGCGATATGCGCGGCTTGAAGAAACGGGCCAGAAGATCGGCTTTATCACACCGCTGTCGCATAATTTCTGCGAAAGCTGCAATCGCGTCCGCCTGACCTGTACGGGTGAGCTGTATATGTGTCTGGGGCAAGAGGATATGGCCGATCTGCGTGCCCCCCTGCGAGATCATCTCGATACCGAGGCGCCGCTGGAACAGGCCATCCGCGCGGCGATAAATCTTAAGCCCAAAGGCCACGACTTCGACTATTCCCGCCAGGCGGTCGACGGCAAGATGAGCCGCCATATGAGCCATACGGGCGGCTGACATGACCGCCCCCTCTGGCCAGCCGACGCTGCTTTACCGTTTGTATTGCAGCCTGACCGCCGTTGCTGCACCTTTGGCTTGGCGCACCGTGCGCAAGAAACTCCTGGCGGCAGATGTCCCGACAATTCGCCAGCATGAAAGGCTCGGCCATGCCAGCCTACCACGCCCCAAGGGCCGATTGATCTGGTTCCACGCTGCAAGTGTGGGGGAAACCCTGTCGGTCATCAGCCTGATCAAACGGCTGGGTGAACGCCTGCCGGATGCCCAGTTCCTGGTGACCTCGGGCACCCCAACTTCGGCGGCGCTGATCGAAAAACGGATGCCACCCCGTACGCGACACCAGTATCCGCCGCTGGACACCGCAGGGCCGGTCAGGCGATTTCTGGATCACTGGCGCCCCGAAGCCGGAGTATTTGTCGAAAGCGAAATCTGGCCACGCCTGATCGTTGACGCGGCTGGACGGGGAATCTCTCTGGCCCTGTTGAATGCGCGCCTGTCAGAGAAATCCGTCGAAGGTTGGAAGAAACGGCCACAAACCGCACGATTCATTTTGGGCAATTTCAGTCTGTTCCTGACCCAGAATGGCAAAACCGCCGCTAATCTGGTGGACATGGGGGCTGTGGCGGACCGCGTGCAACCCGGAACCAACCTCAAAGCGATGTCCGATCCGCTTCCGGTCGATAATTCTGTGTTGGAAGATATTCAGACCCAGATCGCCGGACGCCCTCTCTGGATCGCCAGCTCGACCCATGCCGGAGAAGAAGAAATAGTTCTGGCTGCCCATGCAAAATTGCTGGAACGTTGGCCCGACCTTCTGCTGCTGTTGATCCCGCGCCACCCCGAACGCAGGCAGGATGTGGCCGCGCTGTTGAAACAGGCCGGTCAACCCGCCGTGTTCCGAACATCCGAGCGGCGGATCGACACCGAAACGCAGGTCTATGTCGCCGACACTCTGGGCGAGACTGGCACATGGTACGCGCTTTGTCCGATCGTCTTTCTGGGCGGCTCACTGCATGAGATCGGCGGCCACAACCCGTTCGAACCCGCTCAGGCCGGGGCTGCGGTTATAACCGGACCCGGATACTTCAACTTTGCCGAAACCTTTGCGCCGCTCATCGAGGCCGGTGGCGCGATTGAGGTGAACTCTGCGCAAGACCTGACAAACGCGGTCACGACCTGGCTCAGCGATAAGGGCGCATTGGACACCGCGCGCGATGCTGCAAAATCCTGCGTCAACACGCAGAAATCCGCGCTCGATTCCATTGTCGAGACCCTGTGCGACCGGCTAAATCTGAAGACCACCGGCGTTTAGGGGCAGAGCATCTGCCTGCCCCTTGGGATCACGCCGCTGGCATCCTTTGTTCAACGATTTCGGCCCACCAGCTGCATCCTGCAGGGATAGCCTCATCGTTGAAGTTATATTCGGGATGGTGAACTGCTGCGGTGTCCCCATTACCCACCAAAATATAGGCGCCCGGACGCTCTTCGAGCATAAAGGCGAAATCCTCGCCGCCCATGATCAGCGGTGCCTGGTCACAATCGCCCGAGACGGACCGCGCCACCCGCGCTGCGAAATCGGTTTGATCATCACTGTTCACCATCACCGGGTAGCCCCGGTAATAGGTCACCTCAACCGCTCCTCCGAATGTGGCGGCCACTCCGGTGCAGATCTCGGTCACGCGCTTTTCGGCCATATCCCGCATGTCCCGGCTCATTGTACGGACCGTACCGCGCAGCTTTACAGTCTGAGGGATCACGTTGAATGCAGTTGAAGAGGTTTCGAACGAGGTCACCGAAACAACCACCTGATCCACCGGGTCAGCGTTTCGCGCCGCGATGGTCTGGAGCGCCAGAACCGCCTGCGCCGCCATAACGGTTGTATCCACGGTTTCATGCGGCTTGGCTGCGTGGCCGCCTTTGCCTTCGAAAACGATGTCGAACTGATCAGTAGCTGCGAAAAACGCGCCAGGACGGATGGCGAAACTGCCCACCGGACGGCCGGGCCAGTTATGCATTCCGTAGACTTCCTGAATGCCCCAGCGATCCATCATCCCGTCTTCACACATCTCACGACCACCGCCGCCACCTTCTTCGGCAGGTTGGAAAATGACCACCACTGTCCCGTCAAAATTCCGCGTTTCCGAAAGGTATTTCGCCGCCCCCAACAACATCGCAGTATGACCATCATGGCCGCAGGCGTGCATCGCCCCATCGGTATTCGAGGCATAGTCCAATCCGGTCGCCTCACGGATCGGCAGCGCATCCATATCGGCACGCAAACCGATAACCTTGCCGCCCGTGTCCGCCTTGCCCTTGATCACACCAACCACGCCCGTTCGGCCAATTCCGGTGACCACCTCATCGCAGCCGAACTCTTTCAGCTTTTCCGCCACCAGCGCACTGGTGCGATGGGTTTCAAACAGGATCTCTGGATTTTGGTGGATATCACGCCGCCATTCCGTGATTTCACTCTGCAGTTCTGCGAAGCGGTTTTTGATCGGCATGTGTATCTCCCAAAATCATCGTTCGTCGCTGTCACCGGGACGCAACGCGCCTGACAACAGGACAATGAAAACAGCCAGCGGCAGCAAGGCCATGAATGCAAGACGCAATGTAAGCATCTCTGCCAGAAACCCAATAAGGGGCGGGCCAATCAACAACCCGCCATACCCTAATGTGGCCACGCTGGCGATGGCTTGACCAGGCGGGACATGCGGATCATTTGCCGCCCTGCTGAACGCAAGCGGCATGATCACTGCATATCCAAGCCCCATCAGTCCAAACCCAACCAGAGCAATCCCGGCATCATAGGCCGATACCACAGCCAGCACCCCCAAAGCGGCGCATACCCCTCCGAAACGGGCCGTCGCGGTTGGTCCGAACCGCGCGATCACGACACCACCCACCAGACGGAACGCGACCATTGTCACCGAAAAGACGGCATATCCCAGCGCCGCGACGCTTTCGGGTGCACCGGTCACATCCCGCAGGAAAATCGCGCTCCAGTCCGCGACGGCCCCTTCACCCAATGCCCCGCACAGGGCAATAAACCCGACAAGTATCAACGCACCCGACGGAAGTGCAAATATCGCCCCGCCCGAGGGCGCAACGCGGCGTGAATTCCACTGCACACGGGACAGAGCCAGTGTCAGCCCAACTACGATGCCACCGGCCAGCAAAAAGTGCTGTGTCACCGTCAGGCCCATCTGTATCGCACCAAATCCGCTCAGCGCTCCCAGACCGGCCCCCAGGCTCCACATCGCGTGAAAAGACGACATAACGGGCCTGTCATAAGCGCGCTCAACCTCTGCTGCCCAGGCGTTCATCGCCACATCCATTGAGCCGTGGAAGGCCCCGAATACGAACAGGAAAAACGCCAATGCCCAAAAGCTTCCGGCAAAGGCCAGCAAGATAAGGGATGCGGTATAAAGAATGGCGATGATCCGTGTGATCACCACAGCCCCGAACCGATCTGTCAGACGTCCGGTAACCGGGAACGAACACACAGCCCCAGCCGCCATGAACAGCAAGCCGTAGCCAAGCGCTTCGTGCGACAGGTCCAGGTGATCCCTGACTGCGGGAATACGCGAGGCCCAGATCCCGAACAAAGCGCCGTTCAAAATGAACATGGCCGCCACGGCCCGCCAAGCGGCCATAATTCCGATCACGTATTTTCCTTTGCTCCGCGCCCGCCCCTGTCAGTTCTACAGCCTGGGGAAGTTTTAGCAAACGCGGATTAGGCCAACCGCTTTCGTATATGCCTGATACCCAGCCAGACACACAGGACAACCGGCAAGGTTGCCGCCGCGGTCAGCATCCCCTTGCTGATCCCGGTGGCGGTCAACGGGTACAACAGATAGCTGGCCAGTGAGACCGCATAATAGCTAATCGCCACCACGGAAAGCCCCTCGACTGTGTGCTGCAACCTCAGGGCCAGATCAGCACGGCGGTCCATACTTTCCAGCAATGCCTGATTCTGGGCGCTGCGTTCCACATCTACCCGGGTCCGCAGCAACTCACCCCCCCGGATCGCCCGGTCGGACAAGGTCTGCAGCCGACTTTCCGTGGCTTTAACAGTACGAATTGCGGGCTCATACCTGCGCATCATGAAATCGGCAAAGGACTGACGGCCCTCGAACCTTTCCTCGCGCAATACTTCGATCCGTTGGTTCACGATGGCTTCATAGGCCCCGGTAGCCCCAAAGCGAAATGCGCATCGGGCAGAAAGCGTTTCCAATTCGATGGATGTAGACAGCAGATCCGGCAGTAGTTCGTCAGGATGCGCCGAGTTATCTGTCATCTGCCCCATAAGCCGGGTCAGCTTTCCATCCAGCTCTCCGATTTTCGGCATCAGTTGCTTGATGCGAGCAAAGCCCAACATGGACATGGCCTTGTAGGTTTCGATCTCGCACAGGCGCTGGATGATGCGTCCGGTTCGGCGCTGTCCTGTTCCCTTGGTCACGAAGAGCGCGAACCGCATATGCCCAGCCGGATCAATCCGAAAGTCACTGGCACAAATCGCAGCATCATCCAGCACGCGCGCAACCGCAAGGCTTTCGGGTTCGAACCATTCGGCCAGCGCGGCTTTTACCGCCTCATCATCTGGTCTTTCGGTCACCCGAACCATGGCCGAGGTTATCCTCTGGCCCGGGCTGGCCATCAGCCAATCAGGTGGGAAAGCCTCAAAATCAGCGGGGTTGAAGGCCCGGTCACTGACATTCCGGGTGATCGCCGTATAGGTCACAAATTCCGTGTGCTGCTCCCACTTGAGCCAGTGACGCCCGATCTGACCAGCGTAATGCGTCGCGTCCGGCTGCGGGTGCTGCGCACCGTGACGGTCCAGAAGATTGACCAGATGGGCAATGTCTTCGCTCCGGTCCCGCGCAACCGCCGCCACGGGTTTCTTGATGGCCAAAAACGCAACGGTGCATGGCGTCGAGGCCACGGGAAACGGGCGCGCATGCAGCTCGTTGGCCAGCGAATAGCGCAATGGATGATCGTCGATCGGCGTCATTGAATGCTCCGGCGTTGTCCGGCGCACTATACGACAGTTCAAAAATACATCAATTATCTTTTTATTTCAATAGCTTACATGGATACTACGGTATACAAACCCCTTATGTCATTGATTTGGCTGCCACAGTTCGATTGGGTTGCCCTCAGGGTCGTGAATACGTGCGAATTTTCCAACCTCGCTATCCCATTCAGGATTGGTCTCGACGGCAATGCCTGCGGCTTGCAACTGGGTCGTCATGGCAGACAGATCATCAACCCGAAAATTGATCATCCACTGCTGCTCGGCGCGGCCAAAATAATCGGTGTCCTGCGCAAACGGGGCAAAGACCGTATAGCCTTCGCGCTGTTTCCAGGGGACGGGATCGTAATGATGAACGCCAAGATGGGTCTCGTACCAATCCCGCAACGCTTCCGGATCTCTGGCGCGAAAAAACATGCCACCTATGCCGTTGACCTTTTCCATGGGGCACCTCCTTGTCTCTCTATAATAGCCCAAGGATACCACATTCTGCCCGCCTCATCTGGCCAAAAAAATATTGGGGGCTTGGAGGCAAAGCCCCCAACATGACAAACAAGAAAAGGGCGCCCGAAGGCGCCCTTTGCATTTTGGTTAAGGCTTTAGATCAATCGATCATCGGCAGCAGCTTGTCCAAGCTTGCTTTGGCGTCGCCATAGAACATGCGGGTGTTCTCTTTGAAGAACAGCGGGTTTTCGATACCCGAATACCCCGTACCCTGACCACGTTTGGACACGAACACCTGCTTGGCCTTCCAGCATTCCAGAACCGGCATCCCGGCGATGGGGCTGTTGGGGTCTTCCTGTGCTGCAGGGTTCACGATGTCATTCGAACCGATGACGATGGCAACATCCGTTTCCGGGAAGTCCTCGTTGATCTCGTCCATTTCCAGAACGATGTCATACGGCACCTTGGCCTCGGCCAGCAGAACGTTCATGTGGCCCGGCAAACGACCGGCAACCGGGTGGATCGCAAAGCGCACATTCTTGCCCTGCGCCCGCAGCTTGCGAACCAGTTCGGACACCGATTGCTGTGCCTGCGCCACGGCCATGCCATAGCCCGGAATGATCACCACGCTGTCGGCGTCGTTCAGGGCTGCGGCAACACCGTCGGCCTCGATTGCAATCTGCTCGCCTTCGACAGCCATCTGCTCACCTTGCGGACCACCA
Organism: Ruegeria sp. YTSA105; assembly: GCF_059610225.1. NCBI lineage: Bacteria > Pseudomonadati > Pseudomonadota > Alphaproteobacteria > Rhodobacterales > Roseobacteraceae > Ruegeria > Ruegeria sp. YTSA105. The sequence continues at coordinate 77,438 of NZ_JBXWNE010000006.1, read as the reverse complement.
AAGCCACCCAGGATCACACTGACAAAGTGCCGGTTCATCGCCTTACACATGATGTAGGAGAGGATCGCACCGGACGAGCCCACCAGCGCACCGACCACGATCAGCAGGTCGTTGCCCAGCGAAAAGCCGATGGCCGCAGCCGCCCAGCCTGAATAGCTGTTCAGCATCGACACAACCACCGGCATGTCGGCACCGCCGATGCCCATGATCAGGTGATAACCAATAAACAAGGCGGCCAGCGTCATCAGGAACAGAGGCAGGAATCCGCCCGTGGACGTGTACCAAACCAGACAGATCAGCGAGAGCCCCGCCGCAGACGCATTCAGCGCGTGACCACCGGGCAGTTTGGTTGCCGTCGATGTAACCTTGCCAGCCAGCTTGCCATAAGCCACGACCGAACCGGTAAAGGTGATCGCGCCGATGAAGATGCCCAGGAACAGTTCCACGTGCAGGATTGCCAGCTCTGCCGCTGTCTTCTTGGCGATCAGCTTGGCAAACGCGCCCAGGTCGGAAAGGTCGACGTCTTTGGCGGCATCAACAACCGCAAAAACTTCGGCGACATTCTTGATTTCAAAATGCGCGTTGAAACCCACGAACACAGCCGCCAAACCAACCAGCGAATGCATCGCAGCCACAAGCTGTGGCATCTCGGTCATCTGGACGCGCTGCGCCACATATTGACCGATCAGACCACCACCTATGATCAGCAGCAATGACAGCAGCCACAAGCCCGAACCGGGGCCGACCAGCGTAGCGAAAACCGCCAGCGCCATACCGACGATGCCATACCAGACAGCGCGCTTGGCGCTTTCCTGGTTCGACAGGCCGCCAAGCGAGAGGATGAACAGAACAGCCGCAACAACGTAGGCGGCAGTGGTGAAGCCATAATCCATGTGCCCGGCCTCCTTAAGATTTCTGGAACATGGCAAGCATGCGCCGAGTTACGAGGAAGCCACCGAAGATGTTGATCCCGGCCATGAATACGGACAGAGCCGCCAGCAGAATAACCAGGAACGACCCGGATCCGATCTGCATCACTGCGCCAACGATGATGATCGACGAGATCGCGTTGGTAATCGCCATAAGCGGTGTGTGCAGGCTGTGCGCGACGCCCCAGATCACCTGGAATCCCACGAAGATCGCCAGCACAAAGACGATGAAGTGCTGCATGAAGCTGGCCGGAGCAATCAGACCGATCAACAGCATTAGCGCACCGCCGATACCCAGCAAGGTGAACTGCTGTTTGGTTTGCGCCTTGAAGGCCGCAACTTCCTGCGCCTTTTTCTCCTCCGGGGTCAGCTCCCTGACCTCAGGCTTTTTCTGAGCGGCAATCGCCTGAACTTTCGGCGGCGGTGGCGGGAAGGTGATTTCACCTTCATGCGTCACGGTTGCGCCGCGGATCACGTCGTCTTCCATGTCATGGTTGATCTGACCGTCCTTTTCAGGCGTCAGGTCTGTCATCATGTGACGGATGTTGGTTGCGTAAAGCGACGAAGACTGCGCCGCCATCCGGCTTGGGAAATCGGTATAGCCGATGATGGTCACGCCATTATCGGTCACGATCTTCTCGTCAGCAACGGTCAGCTTGCAGTTGCCGCCTTTTTCCGCCGCAAGGTCCACGATCACCGAACCCGGTTTCATCGCTTCGACCATGTCCTTGGTCCAAAGCTCGGGCGCTTCGCGGTTCGGGATCAACGCGGTGGTGATCACGATGTCCATTTCCGGAGCAAGTTCGCGGAACTTGGCCAGCTGTGCCTCGCGGAATTCATCGGACTGAACACTGGCGTAACCGCCGGTTGCCGCGCCGTCCTGCTGGTCTTCTTCGAAGTCCAGATAGACAAATTCGGCGCCCATGGATTCAACCTGCTCAGCCACTTCGGGGCGCACGTCGAACGCATAGGTGATTGCCCCCAGCGAGGTCGATGTCCCGATCGCGGCCAAACCGGCCACACCGGCACCTACGATCAAAACCTTGGCAGGCGGTACTTTACCAGCAGCCGTCACCTGACCGGTGAAGAACCGGCCAAAGTTGTTACCCGCTTCGATCACCGCGCGGTAGCCCGCGATGTTGGCCATCGACGACAGAGCGTCCATCTTCTGGGCACGACTGATACGCGGCACCATTTCCATGGCGATCACGTTGGCGCCCTTGGACTTGGCGGCCTCCATGCCCTTTTCATTCCCTGCGGGGTTGAAGAACGAGATCAATGTCTTGCCCTTGGCAAGACGCTTCAGCTCGGTTTCATTTGGCTGACGTACCTTGGCGACGATGTCGGCGGCTTTCCACAGCGCCGCCGCGGTTCCGATAACCTCGACACCCGCCTCTTTATATGTGGCGTCCGAGAACCCGGCCGCAGCGCCGGCCCCTTTCTCGATCAGGCACTCATACCCGAGCTTTTGCAGTTGACGGGCTGAATCCGGAGTCATCGCGACCCGGTTCTCACCGTCAAATGTTTCCTTTGGCGTTCCAATCTTCAACGGCGCGTCCCCCTAATTTTCGGTCAGTTCGCAAGGATAGTTGGCATTCTATCTGAAGAACCAGTTTTAACTGCGCAAGATTATTTCGCAAGCGCAGCATTGTTACGTCGTGTAAAATCCCGTCCACATCAGATCCAGCGGCGGGTTTGCCTTTCATATCTGGCGAAATCCGTGCGAAAGGCACGGCGCATACGGTTTTCTTCCGGCACAATAAACCTGCGTTCCAAAATCCAGACAAAAACAGGCATCAACACCAAGGACAGCACCGCGTCAAAACGCAGAATCAAGCCGGCCAGAATAAGTACATCGCCAACGTAGATCGGATTGCGGCTGCGCTTGAAGATACCTGTTTGAACCAGACTCGATGGAGTTTCATGCGGCAGGACGGTCGTTCGATGCCGACGAAACTCGGCAATCGCCAGCACGACAAGAACGACGCCGCCCCCGATCAGAAGGCCGCTGAGCAGGTCGGTAAACCCGCTGGCCAGCGACAGACCGAAGGACGCATAGGTCGCCTGCAGCCAGGCGAGAACAGCAAAGGCCACCAACCAAGCGGGCGGAATGTCGAGTTTGCGCTTCATGCTTGTTCCTCTGATCCTGCGGTATGGATGTCGCATTTGTCGGGGTATGTACCGCTTTGCATCCACGAAAGCAAAACCACAGTTGGTCGCATCTGTGCATTTTCGGCCGAACGCGTAGACACGGCAGAATTGATCAGATAGCCCTTTAGTCAGACATTTGTCAGAATTCTGCACAGGACCTCCATGACTGATTTCGCTGCAACCAAAGCCATGTTCGATCTGCCGAATGGAACCATTTATCTGGACGGCAACTCGCTTGGCCCATTGCCACGTGCTGCCGCCGAGCGGGTGAGTGGAATGATGACACACGAATGGGGTCAAATGCTGATCACCGGTTGGAACAAGGCCGGGTGGATGGGGCTTCCGACCGGGCTTGGCGACCGTATCGGACGGTTGATCGGTGCGGAACCGGGTGCCATCGTGACCGGCGATACCCTGTCGATCAAGGTCTATCAGGCTGTTGCCTCGGCGCTGGAGCTTTGCCCCGACCGCAAGGTTGTGCTGTCTGATAACGGCAATTTCCCTTCGGACCTTTATATGGTCGACGGTCTGCTGCGTTCACTCGGATCGGAATACGAATTACGGGTGGTCGCACCCGAAGATGTTGCCGAAAACATCACCAAAGACGTCGCGGTTCTGATGCTGACCGAGGTCGATTACCGGTCTGGCCGGATCCATGACATGAAGGCGCTGACGGAACAGGCCCATGCGAACGGCACAATAACCGTTTGGGATTTGGCCCATTCCGCAGGGGCGATCCCGGTTGAGTTGTCCAGCTGCAATGCGGATTTTGCCGTTGGCTGCAGCTATAAGTATCTGAACGGAGGCCCTGGCGCGCCGGCGTTCATCTATGTGGCGCCCCGCCATGCGGATCGCGTGCGCCCTGCATTATCCGGGTGGCTGGGCCATGAAGCCCCGTTCACGTTCGATCTGGATTACCGCCCCGGGAAAGGTATCGAGCGGATGCGTGTCGGCACACCTCCGATCATCCAGATGACCGCGCTGTCTGCGGCGATGGACATCTGGGACATGGCCAACATCAAGGACGTGCGCGCCAAGTCAATCGAACTGACCGAGCTGTTTATTTCGGGCGTCGAGGCCACCTGCCCTGACCTGAAACTGGCCAGCCCCCGCGACCCTGCGCAGCGTGGCAGTCAGGTTTCATTCCGTTTCGCTGATGGCTATGCCGCAATGCAGGCCTTGATCGCACGCGGCGTGATCGGTGATTTCCGCGCCCCGGACATCATGCGCTTTGGGTTCACCCCGCTTTATATCGATGAGCAGGATGTAAACGGCGCGGTGGACATTCTGGCCGACATCATGACCAACCGGTTATGGGACGCACCGGAATACAAAGTCAGACAGCGGGTTACCTGATTTCCAACGCGGCACCAATCATGGCGGCAAGGTTCGAGTTCATCCGGTCAAATTCTTGGAAATCCGTCGCGCTGATTTTGTTTCCCCGCAGCGCAGAGGCAATGGTCTCCGCAGTCTCTCTTGCGCCATCAAACAAACGGACACGATCATTCGACGCTTCTTTCTGTAGCCACCCGGAATATAAAGATTGCAGCCGGGCCTCGCCCTGCGTGATGATATCCGAGGCCAGCGACTTTCCTGCATCTAACAGTTCCATCCCGTGTGGAGAGGACATGATCTGAGCCATACCATCGGTCTGCACGTGGATTGCCTGGCCGATGATCTGCGAAACCGAGCCGTCTGCCTGCAAGGCTTTCGTAACGGCTTCGATCTTCTCCTCATAGTGCAACTCGGTGAGTCTGCGCAGGATCGCCTCTTTGTTGTCGAAATACAGATACAATGCCGGGCGCGAGATCCCCACGCCCTTTGCGATTTCATCCATCGACGTCTTTTTAAAGCCGTAAGCCGCGAATGCCTTACGCGCCGAATCCAGTATGGCAAGGCACTTTGCGTCTAGCACGAAATCTCTCATCTGAACCTTTTGACACTTTTCACTCAATTTGTCAGTTGACACTCTGACACTCACACCCATTTATGTCAGAACGTCACTAAATGCCAAGAGGGAGACGCAGCCATGACGGCCAGCTTAAAGATAAATGGGACGTCATATGAGGTCGATCTACCCGAGGATGTCCCCCTTTTATGGGTTCTGCGCGACGAGATCGGACTGACCGGCACCAAGTTTGGCTGCGGGGTTGCGGCATGCGGCGCCTGTACCGTTCATATAGACGGCGAAGCCGTGCGCTCTTGCCAGGTTGCCTTGTCCGATGTCTGGGGTGACGTCACCACAATCGAAGGTCTGGGCAGCCCGGACGCGATGGCCAAGATACAGCAGGCCTGGGTTGACCATCAGGTTGCGCAATGCGGCTATTGCCAATCGGGTCAGGTCATGCAAGCCGCCGCGCTATTGGCCGAGAACCCCAGCCCCACGGATCAGGACATAGACGATGCGATGCAGGGCAACCTGTGCCGCTGCGGCACCTATCCCCGTATCCGTGCCGCGATCCATGACGCAGCCTCCAGACTGAAGGAGGCATAAGCGATGGCCTCCGTAGGAAAAATTCTTCGCCGCACGTTTCTTATCGGCTCAGCCGCCATTGTTGGCGGCGTCGCGTTTGGCGCCTATTATGTCAGCCGCCCGGCAGCCAACCCGCTGAAGCCTGGCGATGGGGAAACCGCGCTTAGCCCGTTCATCCTGATTGATCAGCAGGGCGTAACCCTGTTCGCGCCACGTGCCGAGATGGGACAGGGCGTAATGACCACTTGGGTAGCCCTGATTGCCGAAGAGCTGGACGTCGAATTGGACGATATCCGGGTCCTTCACGGGCCTGCGGCAGCCGCCTATTACAACTCGGCCATTTTGGGTGAGAGCCTGCCGAACAAGGGATATGACATCTCGAACTTCCAGCACAATCTGGCACAATCGCTAGGCGTTCTGGGCAAGGTTGTCAGCCTGCAGGTCACCGGCGGATCGACCTCGATGCGCGACGGGTTCGAACGTATGCGCGAGGCAGGGGCCACCGCCCGCGAAACACTGAAACAAGCCGCTGCTGATCGTCTGGGCGTGGAGCGTGACCAGTTGAAGACCGAAAACGGCGCCGTGATCGCGCCGGACGGGACGCGCATTCCCTATACCGAACTGGCTGAGGCCGCCGGACAGATCGAGCCCATGCAGGTCGAGCTGCGCGATCCCTCAGATTGGCGTTTGCTGGGACAGAACCTGCCACGAGTCGACATGGTTGGAAAATCCACGGGCACGGCTGAGTTCGGCATCGACGTGCGCCCCGAGGGTCTGAAATTCGCCTCGGTTCGGATGAACCCGAAACTAGGCGGTGCGATGAACGGCTTTGACGCCAGCGCTGCGGAATCCATGCCCGGCGTAGAGAAGGTGGTCGATCTGGGCAACGGCGTAGCGATTATTGCCAATAACACCTGGCTGGCCATTCAAGCGGTTGAGGCCATAGAGGTCGATTGGGCCGACGCCCCCTACCCGCCGGATACCGACGGTATTTTCGCCAAGATTGCCGAGGCGTTTGACGACTCGCCAAATTCGACCATGCGCGATGATGGGGATGTAGACACCCTGCCCGACGGGGCCACCGAAATTACCGCTGAATATCAGGTACCCTATCTGGCACATTCCACGATGGAACCGATGAACGCCACCGCGCTGTTCACCGGTTCCAGGCTCGAGCTGTGGTGTGGCAACCAGGCGCCGACCTTCCTTCTGACCCGCGCTGCAAACACGGCGAATCTGGATAAAGAAGCGGTCGAGATTCACACCACCTATCTTGGGGGCGGGTTCGGTCGTCGTGGAGAGCTGGATTTCATCGAAATTGCCACCAAAGTTGCCATGGCCCTGCCCAATACTCCGGTCCAGACCACCTGGAGCCGCGAGGAGGACATGCGCCATGACTTCTACCGACCCGGTGCACTGGCACGGATGCGTGGCGCGGTCAAAGACGGCAAGGCGGTTCTGATCGACGCCAGAGTTGCATCGCAATCCTGCACGCAACAGGCCGTGGAACGCATATCGGGCCTGCCCGGCGCTGGCCCCGACAAGGTCCTGGTCGAAGGTCTTTTTAACCAGCCCTATGCCGTGCCCAACTATCGCGTCAGCGGCCACATCGCCGATCTGGATGTACCTGTCGGGTTCTGGCGTTCGGTCGGCAATAGCCATAACGGGTTCTTCCACGAGACATTCATGGACGAGCTGGCCCTGGCCGCCGGTCGCGACCCGCTGGAGTTCCGTCATGAGCTGGCCCAAACCGAGCACGCGCCTTCGGCAGCTGTCCTGCAAGCCGTCAAAGAAATGTCAGGTTGGACGGGTGATACGCCTGCCGGTGTTGGTCGTGGCGTAGCAATGACCTACAGCTTTGGCACCCCGGTAGCGCAGGTGATCGAGGTGGTCGATGAGCACGGCACCATTCGCATCGCAAAAGCGTGGATTGCCTGTGATGTGGGTCTTGCTTTGGATCCGGGAACGGTCGAAGCGCAGATGTTCGGTGGCATGATCTATGGCCTGTCAGCAGCCGTGATGGGTGAGATCACCTTCGCCAACGGTGAGGTCGAGCAATTTAACTTCCCCGACTATGACGCGCTGCGAATGCATAACGCCCCGGTGACCGAGGTTCGTATTCTGGAAACCAACCACCATCTGGGTGGTGTGGGCGAGCCGGGAACGCCTCCGTCGATGCCAGCGCTTGGCAACGCCCTATTCGACCTTACCGGCAAGCGCGCCCGCAGCTTGCCGTTGATCAACCAATTCGATCTGCTGGTTTGATAGCAAAGCACCGGTCCCTTCAATCAGGGCCGGCGCAGGGACTCAGGCGGTTTGTTTGACCAATCCCGATCGCACTCCTGCGGACCAGTCGCGTGCCGCATCGCCAAACGCCTCAAAGAGCGGCCGCGAGACAGGGTCATTGACCGCGTCCCATTCCGGGTGCCATTGCACCGACAGCGTGAAACCGGGCGCGTCCTGCACATAAATCGCCTCGGGCGTGCCGTCTGGTGCAGCGCCGTCAATCACAATGCGATGTCCAACCGTTTTGATCCCCTGCCCGTGCAGCGTGTTGGTCATCACCTCGGCAGCGCCCATCAACCGATGAAACACGCCCCCCTCGGTCAGGTTGACCACATGGCGTAGGGCAAATTTCTCTTCCAAGGTGCCGTCGGGGGGCATCCGATGGTTCATGCGCCCCGGCAGATCGCGGATTTCTGGATAAAGCGTTCCGCCCATGGCCACGTTGACCTCCTGAAAGCCGCGGCAGATGCCGAAAAAGGGCTGCCCTCTTTCGACACAGGCCCGCACCAAGGGTAACGTGATCGCATCGCGCGCCCGGTCGAAATCGCCATGCGCGTCGGTCGCAGGTTCGCCATATTCCTCGGGGTGAACATTGGGACGCCCCCCTGTCAGCAGGAAACCATCACAGACCTCAAGCAGTTCCTCGACACAGACATACCGCGGGTCGGCAGGGATCAGCATCGGCAAGCAACCCGAGACATTGGCCACGGCGTCCGAGTTCATCGTGCCGCCGGCATGAGTCGGATATTGATCGTTCATCAAATATGAATTGCCGATGATACCGACGACAGGTCGAGCCATTATTCTTTCCTAGTTCTTTCCGTACGTTCCGGGAAAGGTATCGACAGGGTCACAGGCGCGCAATAGCACATAGCCTGTGTGTCAGCGCAAGTCTCTGTTCACCCCTGCACAACAAGGGGCCTGATCGGACCACCGCCGAATAGGCCCTATTCGCTTTGCGCGCCGCTTGTGCCTCGTAAAGATCGGAGAGCCTTTGCCGGCTCTCCGAGTTCACCAAAGGTCAAACTTCGCCAGTCAGCCCGGCCGCTTCGATCCCGGCCATGGCAGCGATGGCGTCGTTATCCGACGTGTCGCCGGTCACACCGACTGCGCCGATTACGGCACCTTTTCGGTCACGTAGCAGAACGCCACCCGGAACCGGCACGACCTGACCGCCATAAACACCGTTTACGGCGGCCATGAAATAGGCCTGCGCCTCGGCGCGTTGCATCTGGGCTGTGCCCGCCATCCCCAGCATGACCGAGCCATAGGCCTTGCCCTGCGCAATCGCAAAACGACCAGGGGCAGCACCGTCTTCACGCTCAAACGCGATGACGTGGCCACCAGCATCAAGAACGATGACCGAGAGGGGTTTCAGCCCCAACTCGCGCCCTTTTTCAAGGGCTTTGCGGATAAGGGTACGGGCTTTGCGCAAAGAAATTACCATATTCGATCCAGTCATTTCTGTTGGGTTAAAGGCTGGCTTTCATCTCCAGTCGGCGGGCGTGCAGGACAGGTTCGGTATAACCCGAAGGCTGAACACGGCCTTTGAAAACCAAATCACAGGCCGCCTGGAAGGCGATCCCGTCGAAACCGGGAGCCATTGGGCGATACGCCGGATCGCTATCATTCTGCCGATCGACCACCACGGCCATTTTCCGCATCGCGGCCATGACTTGCGCCTCATCGACAGTGCCATGATGCAGCCAGTTGGCCAAGGCCTGAGACGAAATCCGGCACGTGGCACGGTCTTCCATCAGGCCAACATCATTGATGTCCGGCACTTTCGAACAGCCAACGCCTTGATCGACCCAGCGAACCACATAGCCCAGGATGCCTTGCGCGTTGTTTTCGATCTCACGCGCAATCTCATCATCGCTGAGGTTGCGGCCGCCCAGCAAAGGCACGGTCAGCAGATCATCCAGCGTACCACGTGCGCCACCGGCAGCCAATTCGTCCTGGCGCTCTAGGACGTTGACCTTATGATAATGTGTTGCGTGCAGTGTCGCGGCAGTCGGCGACGGCACCCAGGCGCAAGTTGCACCCGATTTCGGGTGACCGATCTTGGCGTCCAGCATGTCACCCATACGGTCGGGCATCGCCCACATGCCTTTGCCAATCTGTGCCTTGCCCTTCAAGCCACATGCCAGACCGATATCAACATTGCGATCTTCATAAGACGCAATCCACGGCGTGTTCTTTATGTCTCCCTTGGGCAGCATTGGTCCTGCCTCCATCGAGGTGTGGATCTCATCCCCGGTCCGGTCCAGAAAGCCGGTGTTGATGAAGGCCACGCGCGATTTGGCGGCGCGGATACATTCCTTGAGGTTCGCCGAGGTGCGGCGCTCTTCATCCATAATACCGAGCTTTACGGTGTTGCGCGGCAGGCCGAGGATGTCTTCAACCATATCGAAAATTTCGACGGCAAAGGCGACCTCTTCGGGGCCGTGCATCTTGGGCTTTACCACGTAGACTGAACCAGTGACCGAGTTGCCGCCATCGCGCTGCAGGTCGTGCATCGCAATCAGAGTGGTGCACAGCGCGTCCATCAGACCTTCGCCGATCTCGCGCCCTTCGGCATCCAGAACGGCGGGGTTGGTCATCAGGTGCCCCACATTGCGGACCAGCATCAACGACCGGCCCTTAAGAACACCAGCGCCACCGTCCGCCGCGGTAAAGGTCAGGTCATCGGCCAGTTTGCGTGTAAAAGTCGTGCCGCCTTTGCTGACCTCTTCGGTCAGATCACCCTTCATCAGGCCCAGCCAGTTGCCATAGGCAACCACCTTGTCCTCGGCATCCACACAGGCGACTGAATCTTCGCAGTCCATGATCGTCGACAGCGCCGATTCAAGATGCACGTCAGCAATACCGGCCGGGTCGGTGGCGCCAATGGTGCTGGAAGCGTCAATCACGACTTTGACATGCAGACCGTTGTTCTTCAGCAGAACAAAGTCCGGGTTTTCAGCGGCACCGCCAAAACCCACAAACTGCGCTGGATCTGCCAGCGCGGGCACCAGAACCCCATTTTCAACGCGCAGTTCTGACATTTCAGCCCACGATCCGCTGGCCAGCGGGGCGGCATCGTCCAGAAACGCTTTGGCCCAAGCAATCACGCGTGCTCCGCGCGCATCATCATAACCACCACCGACGGGAAGATCGCCCATCGCGTCGGTGCCATAAAGCGCGTCATACAAGCTGCCCCAGCGCGCATTCGCAGCGTTCAGTGCAAAACGCGCATTGGTAATAGGAACCACCAGCTGAGGACCGGGAATCAACGCGACCTCGGGATCGACATTGTCAGTTTCGATCTGAAAATCCCCGCCTTCAGCCACCAAATAACCGATCTCGCGCAGGAAATCCTGATAGGCGGCAGCATTATGCGGCTGGCCATTGTTTTCCAGATGCCAGGCATCGACGCGCCCCTGGATATCGGCCCGCTTTGCCAAAAGTGTACGGTTCTTTGGGCCCAACTCGTGAACCATCTGCGCAAGCCCGTTCCAGAAGGTGTCAGCCGCAACGCCTGTTCCAGACAGAGCATGCCCTTCTATGAATTCGGTCAGAATCCCGTCGACCTTGAGTCCGCTCCGCACCTGTCTGCTGCTCATGCCACATTCCCTCGTATGTACGCCGTTGTATACAGGCCCCAATTAGGGCGGATATTTCCGATAGGCAACATGTCTTGGTCAGTTTGGGTCTTTGGTCGTCAGGCCACTTCGACATCGACAGATGCTTATCGCCTATTGAGCAAGCTTACTTGCACCGCTTGCAGCCCATCGCAGCAACCCATAACGTCGCGCCTGATATCAACCCATTCGAGGCCACCGATGCGCGACGCAGCCCCCACGACGATCTATCTGAAAGACTACACACCGTTTGGTTATCTGGTGGACAGCGTACATCTGACCTTTGATCTGGCCCCAAATGCGACCCGAGTGACTTCGCGCATCGCTTTCCGGCCCAATCCTGATGCCTTAGACCGTCAATTTTTCCTGCACGGTGAGCAACTGAAACTGATCCGTGTTACTGTTGACGGGGTTGAGATCACTCCAGACGTTACAGAGACCGGCCTGACAGCGGTTGTCCCCGACGCGGCATTTGTCTGGGAAGCCGAGGTCGAAATCGACCCAGGCAACAACACTGCGCTTGAGGGGCTCTACATGTCGAACGGCATGTATTGTACCCAATGCGAGGCCGAGGGGTTTCGCAAGATCACCTTCTATCCCGACCGGCCCGACGTGATGTCGATCTTCACCGTACGCATTAATGGCGCGTTGCCGGTTCTGCTGTCGAACGGCAACCCGACCGGCAAGGGGGATGGCTGGGCCGAATGGAATGACCCCTGGCCCAAACCCGCCTATCTGTTCGCCCTTGTCGCAGGCGACCTGATTACACATCCCGGTCAGTTCACAACCAAATCGGGCCGCGAGGTAGAACTGAACCTGTGGGTGCGCCCGGGCGATGAGGGAAAGTGCGCCTTCGGTATGGAGGCGCTGAAGAAGTCGATGAAATGGGACGAGGACGTCTATGGCCGCGAATACGACCTGGATGTCTTTAACATCGTCGCCGTCGATGATTTCAACATGGGGGCGATGGAAAACAAGGGTCTGAACATTTTCAACTCGTCCGCCGTGCTGGCCAGCCCTGAGACATCCACCGATATGAATTTCGAACGGATCGAGGCGATCATCGCGCATGAGTATTTCCACAACTGGACTGGCAACCGCATCACCTGCCGCGACTGGTTTCAGCTGTGCTTGAAAGAGGGTCTGACGGTGTACCGCGATGCGCAGTTCACCTCGGACATGCGCTCGGCCCCGGTCAAACGTATCCACGATGCCATCGACCTGCGGGCGCGCCAGTTCGCCGAGGATAACGGCCCGCTTTCACATCCGGTGAGGCCAGAGAGCTTTCAGGAGATCAACAACTTCTACACCGCGACGGTCTACGAAAAAGGCGCCGAGGTGATCGGCATGCTGAAACGTCTGGTAGGTGACGAGGCCTATGCGCAGGCGCTGGAGCTGTATTTTGATCGGCACGATGGTCAGGCCTGCACCATCGAGGACTGGATCAAGGTGTTTGAAGACACCACAGATCGCGACCTGACCCAGTTCAAACGCTGGTACAGCCAGTCTGGCACCCCGCGCGTATCGGTGACCGAAGATTGGACTGATGGCATCTACACCTTGACGCTGAAACAGCGCACCGACCCGACCCCCGGACAGTCAGATAAACTGCCGCAGGTTATCCCCGTTGCGGTCGGGCTGATCGGCGCGAACGGGGATGAAACCATGCCCACAACCATTCTGGAGTTCACGCAGGAAATCCAAAGCTTTGCTTTCGAATACACAGTAGAAGGCTGGCGCTTGCAGGGTTGCGAAGGACCGGAACGCGTGTCCGGTGCCAATCCGCCCAAACCCACGGCCTCAATCCTGCGCGATTTCTCGGCCCCCGTGATTCTGGAACATGACCAGAGCAGCGCTGAGCGAGCTTTTTTGCTGGCTCATGACAGCGACCCGTTCAACCGCTGGCAAGCAGGGCGATCTTTAGCCGAAGACACGCTGATCAAGATGATCTTGACGGATGCGGCACCGGAAACGGATTACCTCGATGGCATCCTCGCCGTATTGCGCGACAGCGATCTTGACCCGTCTTATCGTGCCTTGATGCTGGGGTTGCCGTCCCAATCTGAACTTGCTGCGATGATGCATGAACAGGGTGTCACGCCCGACCCGATGGCCATTTGGACCGCTGTTGAAACGCTGCGGCAGGTAACGGCCCAGCACGTTCAGGATTTGCTGCCCCGCCTGCACAGCGAAACCAGCATCGAAGCCCCCTTTAGCCCGGACGCAGAACAAGCTGGCCAGCGGGCTCTGGGTGGGGCCGCACTGGCGTTGACCTCACGGCTGGACGGGGGTGCAAAAGCGGCCGAGGATTATCAGCGCGCCGATAACATGACCCTTCAGCTTTCGGCTTTGTCCTGCCTGTTGCGTGCGGGCAAAGGGGAACAGGAACTGAACGCGTTTTATGACCGGTGGCAAGATGACCGGCTGGTGATGGACAAATGGTTCGGCCTGCAGGTGGCGATGTCAGCCCCGGCAGAGACTGCAGATATCGTAAGCCACCTGACCGGGCATCCGGATTTCAACTGGAAGAACCCGAACCGTTTCCGGGCTGTTCTAGGGGCATTGGCGACGAATCACGCCGGTTTCCACCGTGCTGATGGAGCTGGTTATTCTCTGCTGGCGGACTGGCTGATCAAACTGGATCCGGTCAATCCGCAGACCACGGCGCGGATGTGTTCGGCATTCCAGACGTGGAAGCGGTATGACGCAGATCGCCAGGCCCTTATCCGCAACCAGCTGACCCGCATCGCCGAAACGCCAGACCTTTCACGGGACACGACCGAAATGGTGACGCGCATCCTGAACGCATGACCCCCTATTCCTATACACGGCATAACAGGTCACCGCAGGTCATCGCAATTCTACTGTCGGTCTATGCCGCGCTGGCTGTGTTGGTCATCGCCTTTGATGCCGTCTGGTGGCTGATTGGCCTGCTGGCCCTGTTCACCCTGCCCGCATTATGGGACTTTGCACAAAACACCCGTTCGGGGCTCCGGCTGGATCAGGATGGGCTGCGGTGGTTCTCGGGGCGGCGCGAGGCTGGCGTAAGATTGAGCGAAATCGACCATGTGCGTCTGGATACACGCTGGGATTTCTCGGTGCGCATGTCGCTGGTGCTGACCTCGGAAAAGCGGATTCGCCTGCCCGATGAGTCGACCCCTCCGCATAAGGAACTCGAGTCCCGCCTGAAAGAGGCTGGTCTAAAGGTTGAACGGCATCATTTCGGCCCATTTTGAAACGATCCCGAGCCTCAGGGCGCATTGACCGGAACAAAGCGACAATAAGACGGTTGTAGCTTGAATTTGAGCCAAATAGAGGCCAGTCTCTAAAGCTAGGTTACGATTTTTTTTGTTTCGAGTGTAAGCATGTTCCGGTTTCTGATGGCCCAAAAGGCCCGCGTTCCACATCCATCCTTGAAAATTGCGTCAGATTTCGACGCGGCCGATGCAGTGCTGGCCGCTGCTCTGCCAGATCAGGGTTCGGTAAATATCCCCGTCGCAAATGTCTCGGCCGATGAACTGATCGGTCAGGACGTCATCGAACTTGGCCGCGATCTGGCCCGTCAGGATCGGTGGGCAGACCTTTCTGCAAAGATGCGTGCTGCCGATGACGCACGCGAAACTGCGCCCGATGGGATGCCAATCGCGGATTTGCTAGCATTCGGCGCTCGGTCCGATGTGGTGCTGGCGGTCGAACACGCTCTGTCCGATTATCGGGCATTGTCAGACTATGATCTTCTTGGCGGAATTTCTGAGCTAGAGGATGAAATGCGGGCGCATGAGGATGATCCGATGATCGCCCTTGTTGTGGCTATGGCGCATATTGACCTGGCCTGGGCGTGGCGCGGCACTGCGACAAACGCAGTTCTTCCCCCCTTGCACCGGTCTCGCTGCACCGCCCATTTCGACCGCGCGGCCGATATCCTGCCAAAATGCCGCGAAGCCGCGCCCAACAATGCGCTGGTTGCGGCTGTTGGCTGTGCTCTGCTGGCAGGTCAGCGCAAGTCCAATCTGCGCGTGGCTGATCAGTATGAACAGTTGATTACGTTGGACCCGCATAACCAACGCCATATGCGTGCAATGGGCACTCATCTGCTGCCACGCTGGTTCGGCAGCTATGAAGAGCTTGAGGTTCAGGCCCTGCGCAATGCAGCCCGTACCCATGACCTTTGGGGCGCCGGTGGCTACACGTGGGTCCAGTTTGATGCCATCGCCCTGGACGACGAAGCCTGCGCACGGCTGGATATCGAGTATTTCCTTCAGGGTTTGCACGATATTCTGCGCAACCGCCCCGACCAGCAGATGGTCAATATGCTGGCTGCCTATTGTGCGATAACCATCCAGAACGGCCTTGGAGGGAATGAAAAGGCCGACGCGGTGCGCGCTCAGATCCACGACGCGGCCAACTGGCTGATCCGTGATCACCTGACCGAACTGCATCCGCTGATCTGGGCCCATGCGGCACAAGGGTTCAATAACTCGGTCCGCATCAACTCGCCCGAACGGTTTGCAGCCCGCGGGCACCGCGATGCGTTGCGGGCAATCGGCGACCTGTTTCGCGAGGAACTGCGCAGCGGCATGGATGTGACCTTTACTCCGACAGGGTTGCACCTGTCCGGACACTGATTCCCCCTTGCCCCTTTGGCGCGCCGGGCCTAATACGCAGGCTTAGACTTCTGCGGAAATGAGGCGCGCCATGCTCGACCTGACATATGAAATGCCTAAGCCCAAAACCATTGCCGGGGCCAAGCACGATTGGGAACTGGTAATCGGGATGGAGGTGCATGCGCAGGTCTCATCCAATGCCAAGCTGTTCTCGGGCGCATCGACCCAATTCGGGGCCGAGCCGAACTCGAACGTGGCCTTTGTGGACGCGGCAATGCCGGGGATGCTGCCGGTGATCAACGAATATTGCGTCGAACAGGCCGTGCGCACTGGGTTGGGCCTGAAAGCCGATATCAACCTGAAATCGGCTTTTGACCGCAAGAATTATTTCTACCCCGACCTTCCGCAGGGTTATCAGATTTCCCAGCTTTATCAGCCTATTGTCGGCGAAGGTGAAGTTTTGGTCGAGATGGGCGACGGCACAGCGCGCATGGTGCGGATCGAACGCATCCACATGGAACAGGACGCGGGAAAGTCGATCCACGACATGGACCCGCATATGTCCTTCGTCGACCTGAACCGAACCGGTGTTTGCCTGATGGAGATCGTCAGCCGCCCCGACATTCGCGGCCCGGAAGAGGCCGCCGCCTATATCGCCAAGTTGCGTCAGATCCTGCGCTATCTGGGCACCTGTGATGGCAACATGCAGAACGGCAATTTGCGGGCAGACGTGAACGTCTCGATCTGTTTGCCGGGGGCCTATGAAAAGTATCAGGAAACACAGGATTTCTCGCATCTGGGCACCCGTTGTGAGATCAAGAACATGAACTCGATGCGCTTCATCCAGCAAGCCATTGAGGTCGAGGCCCGCCGCCAGATCGCGATCGTCGAAGGTGGTGGCAAGGTCGATCAGGAAACCCGCCTGTATGACCCGGACAAGGGCGAGACGCGTTCGATGCGGTCCAAGGAAGAAGCGCATGACTATCGCTACTTCCCTGACCCTGACCTGCTGCCGCTAGAGATCGAGCAAGCCTGGGTTGACGACATCGCCGCCAACCTTCCCGAGCTGCCTGACGATAAAAAAGCGCGTTTTATCAGCACGTTCGGACTGACGGACTATGACGCATCGGTGCTGACTGCTGATGTTGAATCGGCTGCCTATTTCGAAGAGGTCGCGCAGGGTCGCAATGGCAAACTGGCTGCAAACTGGGTCATTAACGAACTGTTTGGCCGCCTGAAAAAGGAAGATCACGAGATCACCGACTCGCCGGTTTCACCTGCACAGCTTGGCGGCATCATCGACCTGATTTCCTCGGACGCAATCTCGGGCAAGATCGCCAAGGACCTGTTCGAAATCGTCTATACCGAAGGCGGAGATCCGGCGCAGATCGTCGAAGACCGCGGCATGAAGCAGGTGACGGACACCGGCGCGATCGAGGCCGCTTTGGACGAGATCATAGCCGCCAATCCGGCACAGGTCGAGAAGGCCAAGGTAAACCCGAAACTGGCCGGCTGGTTCGTTGGTCAGGTGATGAAGGCGACTGGTGGCAAGGCAAATCCCAAGGCCGTCAACGAGCTGATTGCCAAGAAACTGGGATCGTAGATCTTTCGGTTTTACTGATTTCGGCGGCGGGACTTTAGCCTTTGCGCAAAGTCCCGCCGCTTGTCATTTGTGGCACCAGGCCCGCACCAGCAGATGTGCCGGAATTCGCCCGCCGCGCTATGATGACTTTCCCATTGTGATCAACCTGCTAGATTACCCAGAACTTACAGGTAGGAATTCCGATGCCCCGCTACGAATACAAAGTTGTCCCTTCCCCCCAAAAGTCTGCCAAGACCAAGGGTGAAAAGTCAGCCGAGGGACGTTTCGCTGCTTCTATTGAACAAGTGCTAAACCAGATGGGGCAGGATGGCTGGGAATATCAACGCGCCGAGTTGTTGCCCAGCGAGGAACGCTCCGGCCTGACTGGCAGCACCGTGAACTGGCGCAATGTGCTGATATTTCGCCGTGAAATTGATGTGCCTGTTGCCCCGACACCTGGCCCGACCGAAACGAAGGATGGCGTTGCTCTTGCTCAACCTGTTCCTGGTCCCGATACCGTTCAGGCCCCGGCCCCCATTGCGGAACAGGCCAAAGAGCCGCCTTTGTCGCTGAAAGGTGCTGAAACAGAAAAATCGGAAGACGAAACTGCAGAGACTGAAGGTCAAAAAACCTGATTGCCCTAACCGGGTCTGTAAAAAAAAACGGCTGTCAGGAGTAGCGTTTTGAATCTCAGCTCGTGACGTCGCGAATTAGCGTGTCCCATTGGGCAAAGACCTGATCTGGGGACAGATCGGCCTTTAGCGTAGGTGACACCTTGGACATCTGCGCCCTGAGGTCGGGTTCATGGATCAGCTTCAGCACTGCCTGTTCCAAACCACTGACATCGTTGACGGGAACCAGATATCCGTTCCGTCCGTTTTGAATGAACTCTGACGGACCGTAATCGCAATCGAAAGACACGACTGGTATCCCGCTGACCGCCGCCTCAGCGACGACATTGTGAAACCCTTCGAACCGCGAGGTCGCTACCAGAATGTCCGCGCGCTGCGCCCATTCCCCGACCTCGATCGTATTGCCCGGCAGCCGAGCAACCGACTGTAGCCCCAGATCATCGCGCAGTTTCTGCAGATTTTCCCGCTCGCTGCCCTCACCATAGATAATCAGCCTGGTATCTGGAGCTTGGGAATGAATACGCTGCATCGCCTGCAGCAACATGTCGAACCCCTTTTGCCGAACGAGGCGGCCAACCGCGACCAGTTGCACACCCCGCCTCGTGCCAGAGGATTCAACTCGCTCAAAGGGGAGGATCGGGTTCGGAATAACCATCCCCTTCTTGCGCAAAGTGAAGGGAAGATCCGCCAATCCGCGATGTGTCAGCCCGACAACCTTTGCTGCCTTTATCCCCGCAATCCCCTGAAGCGGTGCCCAAAGGGGATGTGCGTCCTGTCGCAGCGGATTGTTGCGTTCAGAAATGATAACGGGAATCCCGGTTCCAACGCTTGCCAGAAGAGTCTGAACATTCACCTTGGTCAGGAATGAGATTACAACGTCCGGTCGGAATTTCTTTATGACAGAGCGGATATGCGTAATACGTGACGCCTGTCCCGTCGCCTTTTCTGCAACGCTGAGTTCAACATCGAGATGCATCGGGAAATAGGGACCATCGGTCGGCATCTGAAAACCGGTGACGTGGACAGCACAACCGCGCCGGGCAAAATGCCCTGAAAGCATCGCGATTACTTTCTCTGCCCCCCCAGGCCCAAATCCAGCCTGCACAAAAAGAACTCTCAAAACCAAATACCTGAAAAACATCCCGTCAAAGGAGGGTAGATTAGGGCCCGCGTTCGAGCAACTGTTATGCATGGAATGTTTTCACATTCAGGCTGAATTTCCTGATTTGTTGCAATCAGTGCAAGAAACCGGTCGAAATCACCAAAACACCGAAAAATTACCGGCCGGCTTTCACCTATCCAACCCGCGACCCTGTACCAATCTCTGAACGATCACGGCAAAACACGCAAATTGTCTTCGCTGCAGGGGTGCGACCGTTCCGGGCGGCGCTACAAAAGCCTTCCTAAACACCGATATCCAATGCCAGAGCATGGATCCGCGGCACGATATCTCCAAGCGCCTTGTGCACTGCGCGGTGGCGGGCAACGCGAGATTGCCCCTCGAATGCAGCTGCGCGGATTCGGATGTTGAAATGGCTTTCACCACCTTCTTGGAATCCGGCATGCCCGCGGTGGCTTTCGCTGTCGTCAACGATTTCAAGCTCATGTGGATCAAACGCCGATTGCAGGCGGCTTCGCATTTCTTCGGTCACGGTCATTTTTACGCTCAGCGGCAAAAATATTACCGCCCCCCTCTTCTACTTTCGGCTGCTTAGACTAAACTGCTGCCTCCGAGTCGAGAAGATGCGTTCTTAAGGATCATAGCATGACGAAATCAGACCCATTTGGATTCGATATGTCCGTCTCCAGCGCGAAGAAAAAAAACCCGCGTGGACGGCGTGGTATGTCTGGCGCGTCTGAAACTTCGGTGCGAATCTGTGACCATGAGGGCTGTGAAGAGCCTGGTAAATTTCGGGCCCCGAAAGCACCGGATGTTTTGGATGATTTCTTCTGGTTCTGCCAGCAGCATGTGCGCGAGTATAACCAGAAATGGAATTTCTTCGACGGCACGACCGAGGCCGAAATGAATGCTCAACAGTCTAAGGACAAAGTCTGGGAGCGTGAAACCAAACCCATGGGCGATCCCGAGGCACGTGCCTGGGCCCGTTTGGGAATCGAAGACCCGCACCAGGTGCTGGGCGCGAACAGTACCCAGAACAAAGGGCGCACTACAGGCGGAGGCGGCCGCCGCCTGCCCCCGACCGAACGTCGCGCTATCGAGATTCTGGAAGCCAATGACAGCTGGTCCAAGGCCGAAATCCGAAAGACCTATAAAAAGCTGATCAAGGTGTTGCACCCCGATATGAACGGCGGCGACCGCTCGCAGGAAGAGCAGCTGCAAGAAGTTGTCTGGGCCTGGGACCAGATCAAAGACAGCCGGAACTTTAAATAGGCGTTTTAATTGCTGGCCATACCCTGCAGCGCCAGCACTTCGGGGCGTTTCAAGCAACGTAACCGCGTTCGAGGAACCGACGCCTCAGCACACAGTTCAGGGAATAGCGCGCGCAATTCGTCGACGTCTTCGCGGTGAAAGGATTGCAGCGCCCTGTCGCCCAGAAACAGGCTTTCGCTGCGCACGCCATTGGATGTCAAAATCTCGTGCCGTTCGCAGGCAATGTGAAAATATTCTACCGGCTTATCGGGCGACACTTGATAGACCGTATCGCCATTGACCAAATGGATGGCAGCCGAAAAAACCTTTGCTTCGCCAAACAATAACTCGGCCCGCCAGCCTTCCAGCACGATCCGATGCTGAGGCGACACGTACAAATCCTGATCCGGCACCCCTTTGCCCAGGGCATTTCTCCGGATGCAGACAGGTCTGAACTTTGGCCTGCTGTGCAAAGCCATAGTGCTAAGAGCCCTTTTGCCGATCCAGACAATAGGCAGTGCCCCGCCATTCGAGACGAGCACCCTGTCGCCAACAACCAATTTCTCGACCGGGACCGGTCCGTTGTCGGTATCAATCAAAGTCCCGGAAACAAAACAAGGCGGGTCTGTTGGATCAAGATCCGAGGTCGTGATCTTCCAGTTCCCCAATGTCATCGGGCCCGTCGGGTTCGCCGTGTCCCAGGCATAAACCTGGCCGCCCACCCGAATGAACTCGCCAGATTCCCCTGTGCCACGGTAATTGCCTTGGCCAAGATATGTGTAGGTCTGGAACGTTGCCCCACCATCGAACGAGATCGTAGAGCCAGAGATAATGGCAGGAACGGTCGTGTCCTGAACGATCAGGTCTCCGCGGCCAGTGCTGTTGACAGTATGGAGAAGGGCATCAAAAGCCATTGGTCAGGCCCAGGATGCTGACGACCGAATGCGCCAACAAATGACCATGGAAAGTACAGAACTAAAAGCAGCCTTAACCAAGCTTCTCATAAACTACCTCACTCGGAACCCATCAAAACTCACCAATATGTTCAGTCTAAAACACAGTTACCCCCAAACTAAGTGATATTTTCATATTTGAATGCATAGTGTTGCCTGCTGGCCAACAATATCGCCTGATGTAAAAGTGCAATTTCACCAAGACCATCTCCTTATGTGTAATCCGATTGGGCACTGTGCGTTTATCTGAAACGAACGGAGGCGGTATGCCGAGCGCGTCAATACGAATGAAACTGCGCCTCAGTCTTTTAGCCTCGCCGCTTCCCCTTGCCCTTACCCGCAATATGTTGCACCACACACGGGTTCAGAAGCCCGCGCGGGGGCCGCGGTATCAGGATAAGGACGACAGGCATGGATTGGCCGATTGACGCAAACGCAAAACCAACAGAAGAGATTTCGGTCCGAGATGTGTTCGGCATCGATTCTGACATGCAGGTCAAACGCTTTTACGAACAGACAGAACGGGTTCCCGAGATCGACCCGACATATAAGTTCGACCCAGATACGACGCTGGCAATCCTCGCAGGGTTTACCCATAACCGCCGCGTGATGATTCAGGGTTATCACGGCACCGGTAAATCGACCCATATCGAACAGGTTGCCGCACGCCTGAATTGGCCGGCTGTGCGTGTGAACCTCGACAGCCATATCAGCCGGATCGACCTGATCGGCAAGGACGCGATCAAACTGCGCGACGGCAAGCAGGTTACGGATTTCCACGAAGGAATTCTGCCCTGGGCTCTGCGTAACCCTGTTGCGATCGTCTTTGACGAATACGACGCCGGGCGCGCAGACGTGATGTTTGTGATCCAGCGCGTTCTGGAAACCAATGGCAGCCTGACCCTGCTGGACCAGAACGAGATTCTGACCCCGCACAAGTATTTCCGCCTGTTTGCCACCGCCAATACTGTTGGCCTGGGTGACACAACCGGCCTGTATCACGGCACACAACAGATCAACCAAGCCCAGATGGACCGTTGGTCTCTGGTCGCGACGCTGAACTACCTTAGCCATGACGCAGAAACGATGATCGTTCTGTCCAAAGCGCCGCACTACAACACGGCCGAGGGCCGCAAGATCGTCGCTCAGATGGTCACCGTTGCCGATCTGACTCGGACCGCGTTCATGAACGGTGATCTTTCGACCGTGATGAGCCCCCGAACGGTAATCAACTGGGCCCAAAACGCCGAGATTTTCCGCAATGTCGGCTATGCTTTCCGCCTATCCTTTCTGAACAAATGCGACGAGCTGGAGCGCCAGACAGTGGCCGAGTTCTATCAGCGGTGTTTTGACGAGGAACTCCCGGAAAGCGCTGCAAGCACCAGCTTGGGATAACAAAATATACGGAATTTCCGGGGGCTTGTGCGTGGCACAGGCTTTCGGAAGCTCTTGCAGGGCCACATCATCAAAAGCTACGAAAGTTAGCTTTTATGCATTATTGGCCAAATGTGCCTGTGCAACTTCTTGAGCCGCATCTGGAGCCAACAATCCATCGTCGTCAAGTTTCCAGATTCCAATGTGATTGTCACAGAATTCGCGAAGATGACCGCGTTTACTGACGTCTTCCGCCAATTTGGTTAAACTATCCGCCGCCTCTGTGAAGTTATGCATGGCATAATCATCAAAGTCCTGGGTTTTCCACGGCCGATCATCGCCGAAATGAAACGTCAGACTGACATTCTTGAGCATCAGCATTCGTTTCGAGTGCGCAGCGAGGTTGAATAGCATTGGTTGTATGACCCCAGACATCCCGAGGCAGGAATCTGTGCGGACAAATTGGTCGAAAACTTCTTTGGAAAAAACAAAGCAGTCGAAACCCGGATGCTGCATACCAACCTCGCCCATAGACAGGGGGTCATGGGAAAACCCATGCGCATCGCCAAATGTCCGACGATTGATCGTGATGGCATCGAAACCACCCGCAATAAGCTGACGTACCGCGCCATAAAAATAGGGCTGAAGACAAATATCTGCATTAGTGTAGATTACAAAATCTCCGGGTTTAGCAACGGATGCACCCTTTTCCAGAACATCAAACAAAAGTGGCAAAGGCCGAGGAATTCGAAACGTTCCGACATCCAGAACCGTGCGTTCCAGTTTTGTCGCAACTTGCATGCCGTAATGGGCCTGAATCAGATCTTCGTCCCCATGCACCGGAACCTGCACCAATGTTGTTTCACCTTCACCAGCCAACGGATCTGATTTGGCAGTCACCATGCTATCCAACGTAGCGCGCTGGACATCATTCATCGCTCCGTCGACAGAAAAGAAATTGACGATATGCACCAGGTTGATTGGGTCAGGATCTTTGTATTTGGGATCGAAAACGTGAA
Source organism: Ruegeria sp. YTSA105 (assembly GCF_059610225.1). Taxonomy (NCBI): domain Bacteria; kingdom Pseudomonadati; phylum Pseudomonadota; class Alphaproteobacteria; order Rhodobacterales; family Roseobacteraceae; genus Ruegeria; species Ruegeria sp. YTSA105. The sequence goes on along the minus strand of NZ_JBXWNE010000006.1, from coordinate 53,441 downwards.
CTATCTCACTCAGCGGCGTTGAGGGTGACTGACAGAAAACATTCTCGGCTAGCCAGCCCGAGGGCTGTAATTCTATGGTCTGTCTTTTGATCCCGAACAATTTTCGAAATTGTCTTCTGAGTCCCATTAAACCGTCCCAAACAAATAACTATATCACGCGTTCGTGTACCGTTCGTTTTGCATTGTACTGACGGAAAAGTCACCCCCAGTTAGAATCACAGGCCACGCAGAAGCCGGGCGTTGCCTCTTTTCTACAGGTCTGGCGTTTTTGCAATTCGGGCGTGCCGCTGATTACCCGGAAAACAAGGCCGACCCTATGGTCAAGACCTATGATTGGCTCTAGGTTGCCCGAGTAGAACAAGACCGGACCTGCCACCGATGAGCAAACCCAAAGACAACCCCGCTGATCCGTTCAAGAAAGCTCTGGCCGAAGCCACCAAAGTGATGGCCGACGATCCGGAACTTACGGTGAGCTATACGGTCGACCCGTCGGGCCTGTCGGGTGAGTCGATGCGGTTGCCTCAGGTCTCGCGGCGCATGACGCGGGAAGAGGTTCTGTTGGCGCGCGGGACCGCGGATGCTTTGGCTTTGCAGCGACGCTATCACGATGATGCTACTCATAGTCGCTATGCGCCTCCAGGTGACATGGCCCGCGATCTGTACGAGGCGATGGAGGTTGCCCGGTGCGAAGCGATGGGTGCGCGGGACATGCCAGGCACTGCGTCCAACATCGACGTCAAGATCGGGCACGAAGCGATCCGGCGTGGGTATGATCAATGCAAACAGCCAGCTGACGCGCCTCTTTCGGTGGCCGCCGGCTATCTGATCCGGCATCTGGCCACTGGTCGCGACCTGCCGCCTGCGGCTGACAATGTCATGAACCTGTGGCGCGGGTTTATCGAAGATCAGGCAGGGGGCGTACTGGAGAACCTTGACGAGGTGCTTTCGGACCAGGCCGAATTCGCCAAGTTTGCACGCCAGATGATCAAGGATCTGGGCTATGGCGATCAGCTGGGCGATGACCCGGATGAGCTGGACGAAGATCAGGAAGATCAGGCCGAAGACGACGCCGAAGAACAGCCCGACCCCGACAGCACTGGTCAGGATGATCAGGACGAACAGGACGCGGATGCGACCCCTGAGCAGTCACAGGAAGAACAGCAGGATCAGTCTCAGGCCCAAGTCTCCATGGATGAGATGGCCGAGGATGAAATGGGAGAAGAGGCCGAGATGCCCGAGGGCGAGGCCCCGCTGGAGCCGCCTGCCCCTCCGCCTGCATCCGATGCTGATCCCGACTATAAGGTCTACCTGAGCACCCATGACGAAGAGATCGCCGCCGAGGATCTGGCGGAGCCCGCTGAGCTGGAACGCCTTCGGGCCTATCTGGATCAACAGCTAGAACCGCTGAAAGGTGCCGTCAGCCGTTTGGCCAACAAATTGCAGCGCCGGTTGCAGGCGCAACAGAACCGCAGCTGGGAGTTCGACCGCGAAGAAGGCATTCTGGACGCCGGCCGTCTGGCGCGTGTTGTTGCAAGCCCAACCACACCGCTGAGCTTTAAGGTCGAGAAGGATACTGAGTTCCGCGATACGGTGGTGACGCTGCTGTTGGATAATTCGGGCTCGATGCGCGGGCGACCTATTTCGATCGCGGCGATCTGCGCGGATGTTCTGGCACGCACGCTGGAACGCTGCAACGTCAAGGTCGAGATTCTGGGCTTTACCACGCGAGCGTGGAAAGGCGGGCTGGCGCGCGAAGCCTGGCTGAACGATGGCCGCCCACAGCAGCCCGGTCGTCTGAACGATCTACGCCATATCATCTACAAAGGCGCGGATGCCCCGTGGCGACGCGCCCGGCCCAATCTGGGGCTGATGATGAAAGAAGGGCTACTGAAGGAAAATATCGACGGCGAGGCGCTGGAATGGGCGCATCGCCGGATGACGGCACGGCGCGAGCAGCGCAAGATTTTGATGGTAATCTCGGACGGGGCGCCGGTCGATGATTCAACGCTCAGCGTGAACCCTGCAAACTATCTGGAAAAGCACCTGCGCGATGTGATCGGGATGGTCGAAAAGCGCAAGATGGTGGAATTGCTTGCCATCGGCATCGGCCATGACGTGACCCGGTATTACGACCGCGCCGTGACCATCACGGATGTCGAGCAACTGGCCGGAGCCATGACCGAGCAACTGGCCGCTCTGTTTGACAGTGATCCGCGCGCACGAGCGCGGGTGATGGGAATGAAGAGAGTAGGCTGAATCGCCTTTTCCATAACATGGCGTCGCGCGCTCCAAACTGATAGAGGTATGACATGTTTCAGTCCTTCGCCGTGACCGCACGGCCGGAACAGGGCCCGCCTCGGCTGGCCGATCTGCGGACCGAATTGACACGCGATGGGTTGGACGGTTTCTTGGTCCCGCGCGCAGATGTGCATCAAGGCGAGTATGTGGCCCCGCGCGACGAACGGCTTGCCTGGCTGACCGGGTTCACAGGTTCGGCCGGGTTCTGCGTGGTTTTGGCAGATAAGGCCGGCGTCTTCATTGACGGACGTTATCGCACGCAGGTCAAAGCGCAGGTCGCCGCCGATTACACACCTGTTCCATGGCCCGAGGTCAGCCTTGCCGCGTGGCTAACGGAACAACTCCCGCAGGGTGGTCGGGTTGGCTTTGATCCGTGGCTACATTCGGCGGGTCAGATCGCGAAAACGCAGACCGACCTTGAAGGCCGAGATATTACACTGGTGCGCAGCGACAATCTGGTGGACCGGGTTTGGTGGGATCAACCCGATCCACCAATGAACCCGGTAAAGCTGCACCCGATCGAATTCGCGGGCGAAAGCGCAGACAGCAAAATCGCGCGTCTGGCGCAGTCCCTGCAGGACACGGGCTGTGGCGCAGCGGTGATTACCCTGCCCGACTCGATCATGTGGTTGTTGAACATTCGGGGCTCCGATATCGGGTACAACCCGGTGGCGCATGGGTTTGCTATACTGCATGCGGATGGCCGCGTGGATCTGTTCATGGCGCACCAAAAGCTGAACGTGGCGATGGCCGATTCAGTCACAGTTCATGCGCCGGACACGTTTTTGACGGCTGTCGCAGCGCTTGACGGTAAGGTTCAGGTTGATCTTGGTACGCTGCCACAGGCAGTGGCCGATGTACTAGAAGGGCAGATGGTCGATGGCGGCGACCCTTGTGCGCTGCCCAAAGCCTGCAAGAACCCTGCCGAAATCGCAGGCAGTGCCGAGGCACATCTGCGCGATGCTGTCGCTGTGATCGAAACGCTGTGCTGGCTGGATGCGCAAGCCGCTGGCTATGTTACGGAAACGCAGGTGGTCACTCGGCTTGAGGAGAACCGGCGCAAGGATAATGCCCTGCAGGATATCTCGTTCGATACGATTGCAGGGACAGGACCCAATGGCGCGATCATGCATTACCGGGTGACCGAGGAAACCGACAGCCTGCTGCAAGACGGTCATATCCTGGTGCTGGACAGCGGCGGACAATATTTGGATGGCACGACTGATATTACCCGGACCATTGCTATCGGCAATGTGGGTGAAGAAGAAAAAGCCTGCTTTACTCGCGTGCTGAAAGGCATGATCGCCATGTCTATGCTGCGCTGGCCTGCCGGGTTGGCTGGACGTGATATCGAATCCGTGGCGCGTATGCCCCTATGGGCAGCGGGTCAGGACTTTAATCACGGTGTCGGGCACGGCGTCGGTGCCTATCTGAGTGTGCATGAGGGCCCTCAGCGTCTGTCCAAAGCCAGCCATGAGCCCTTGCTGCCGGGCATGATCTTGTCGAATGAGCCGGGTTACTACCGCGAAGGTGCGTTTGGAATCAGGATTGAAAACCTTTTGGTGGTGCAATCTGCCCCTACCCTGCCCAGTGGTGACGCGGAACGTCCCATGTTGGAATGGCGCACATTGACCTATGTCCCTATCGACCGACGCTTGGTTCTGACCGATATGCTGACGGCAGTCGAACGCGACTGGCTGAACGCATATCACCGCGAAGTTGCCGAAAAAGTTCGACCAAGGCTGGGAGATGACGCCCAACTGTGGTTGGATGCCGCAACCGCACCGATCTGACATCGCATCGTTACATATACCGGGCAGTGGACAAGCGGGAAACCGGACCAGAGGAAGAGCAAAGATGACCGAGATCACCATTCGCAAGACACCAGGCAAATGGAGCGTCCGTTCAGGAGGCGCCATTCTGGGTGAAACCACAAATGCTCTGGAATTGCTCGAGGGCAATCTTGATCCGGTCATCTATTTCCCTCGTACCGATATCGCGATGGCATTTCTGGATGTTACCGACAAGGTCACGCAGTGCAAACACAAGGGCCAAGCCACGCATTTTTCGATCGTCAACAAATCCTCGGTCACTGAAAACGCTGCTTGGAGCTATGAAGACCCGATCCATTCTGCCTTAGACATCAAAGGCCATGTCGCCTTCTACCCGCTTGATTCCGTGAAGGTCGAACAAATCTGACGCATGTCCCAGATGCGCAATACCTCTACTCAATCGAGTTGTTGCACAATATGAAAGGCCAGATCGCTTTGGCCTTCACGTCAAAATCTGGATCGAAGTAAGTGAACGATCCTTTACGCTGGATACCACGAAAGTATCAAACGAGCCCGACCTGCACCTTGGGATTTCTCGCTGCACCTACACTAAAAACTGCTTTTTTCCGGTATTCATGGCGCAGTTTCTTGGCAAAACCCACGCCCAAAATGGTCTGTTTTTCTGGCACCAAATAGATTTGTTTTTGGTCGATCTAATGCCGCAAACAAGGTGAGTTTAGAGAGTTAAACTGAAGCCTGCTCAAGATCTAAAACTCATCAAATTCCGGAACATTTCCAAGCCTAATGATGAAGCTTGGCGCCCCGACCTCGCCACTGTTCGGGTCCTCACTGACCATGTAGGCATCAGCGCCAGCGCAATCGTCGGATAGCGCTTCCCTTTCTGCTCTGTTTTGTGCCTCTGCCGCCGTGGAATATTCAAATTGCTTACCAATTTTCAAGTTTCCTTGCCCTCCGCGACCGGGCTTATTTTCCACATATGTCTGGCAGATATAGTGAATTTTTTCTGAGCTCTCATCTGAGATTGTCATGGCAGTATCCGTAAAATGAGTATGGGTGCGATTGATGCATGGGAAAAACAATGTTCGCTAGCCGCTTTGTTCGTGTTTCGATCATTCCAGTCGCGCAAAAAGAAGGGGCGACAATCCTGTCACCGCTTTTTGACGGGCTTCGGCGGACAGGCTTCAGATAATGTATTCGCATCCCTTTCGAGCCGAGTTTTGCGGAGCCGGGCATTCTTGATCTGTCTTTGCTCTGCTTCTTCGTTGACCATTTCTCTAACGATCCGCGTTGTTTTGTCCATCGGTGTTTCCGCCTTGGGAACGTGTGCATTGAAGACAGTTTTTTTTGTCAGCTTTGCCAATGGTTATTCTCCTAACCGTTTTCAACGGTGCATTTATCAGTTGAGTGTTCAAATCGATGCCAGGTGATTGCCTGATCCTTGAGAGACATGCGCATGTCGTGAATGACTGCCACGGAGCAGCTTTGTCTTAACGTCAGGAGCGGACATAGCATTCATCAATGCACTATAGTTCATTTGGAACTTCATTTCCGATCCTACGCTTTGCGTCGAATGGTAAGTGCCAACGACAAGATGATCGCTTGTTGCACCGATAAACCTGTATCCAGGGGGCATCGAAAGCCCCAAAATGTCCGTATCTTGCTGACCAACGGCCAGAATTATTTGTGTGCTCTGTCCGCTTTTCGGGACGAGGTGAAGTCTTTTGAATACCGGATCGCAGATGCTCTGAGGGTGAGATGCAGGTTTGGACCCTGTTTCAATTACCTCAGCGATAAGTATGAAGGCATCCGTATACATCCCGCCTATTTGATCTCCGGAAACCGGATCAACGCCCAGAAGTATTGCTTCCCCCAGCCTTAGATCGTTGATGCGACAAGCTGGGTGTCCGCCGAGGGCCCAAGGAAGGTTGGCCGAGTTTCCGCCAGATACCGTGTGAAGGAAGGGACCACACTGCCCCTCTGTTTCATTAGCCAGGTCAGATAGGGCCTCCATATCTGCAGCATTCGGGGCAATTCCCCCCAGACATGCAAAGTTCGCTCCGATGCCTTTCAGTGTAACGCCGGGCATGTCCACCACTTGCTGTGCAACCGAGCCGAGGTCCTTTGGCATGATCCCTTCGCGCAGATCGCCCATCTCAACCATCAGGATAATGCCGTGAATGCAGTCTTTCCGGATCGCGGCGGCGGCCAGAGCGGTAATCACGAGGATTTCTGTATTGTAGCTCGCCTCACAGTATTGGATGACCTGATCGACCTGGCTCAGCGTTGGTGTACGGATCAATGTGATCGGACATGTCATGCCCGCGTTGCGTAACCTTCGCACGTTACTAAGCCGCGCTTCCGCAAGCCCCACAGCGCCGCCGTCGAGCATTGCCTGAGCGATGGCTGGATGCCCGCACACTGCCTTGGTCACACCGGTGACACCGATGCCGCGTGTCTTGAGGCGCTCGACAACAGTCTTCGCATTGTGACGTATCTTGCTCAGATGCACCTCAATGCGAGGGGTACTCATATCGCAGCCACGGGTGTCGAGTGATGTAACCCAGGATAAGCGGCAACAACCATTGCAAGCAAATGCGAAGCCGGCCGGCTGAGTACATCCGTTACCGGCAGCCCGAGTATTTGTGACTGTGCGGCGATCGTGTCGGTTACCTCGGCCTCGGACATCCCCTCATGATTGAGCGTGACACCAATGACCTTTGTGTCAGCAAATGCTTCGATTAGGGCAATCTCACTTGCAGGCTTGGGCATCGGCATATTGGGAAAGTCACAGCGATGCGCGCGCTTTGGAGCGTGCTGGAGGATTACGGCGTCCGGCTGGCTGCCCCGCAGGATAAAGGCGGATGTGCAGAATGCCGGATGGCTCAACGCCCCTTGGCCTTCGATCAAAATGACATCGGGTCGTTCAGACTCGGAAGCGTCGACGATCGCGCCTTCAAGTTCGCCGCAACAGAACTGCGGTGGTACGGCATCCATTGCCACCCCATATTTTGCACCCTGCATCAAACCTGTCTGGCCCGTACCAACAAGGACAGTCTTGATGCCTCTTGTGTTCAAGGCACGGGCTAATACAGTCGCTGTTGTCCGCTTTCCGATGGCGCAGTCGGTCCCAAGAACAGCTATGCGCAGTGCTTTCACACCTGCAATACTTCCATCGAACAGGCGCATATCTTTGCTGGGTTTAGGTTTGCGAATATCTCGGATGGTGACTTTGCGTTCGGCCGCAAAAGAGGCGATTTCTGGATCATCGCCCAGATACTCATGCAATCCACTGACGATGTTCATACCAAGTGATATCGCGTCGAGAACAACGTCACGATCTGTCGATGAGAGCCTGCCCGTAGATGGTGCCATCCCGTAAATGAGGGTATCCGGGATTACAGCTTCATGGACAACAGCAGCGTCCAGACTTCTGAAGACCGGAATGTGGTTTACAGTATCGTTAAGAACCAACCCGCTGTCTTTGCCGTCGTGATCGCTATCGATGACAGACAGGATCCTGTAGGCCTCTGAATGGCGAACGAGGCCATTTGCAGTTTTGCCATCCGCCTTGGCAAAGTTACCTTGGCAATAGACAATCGCAGTTGGCGGCAAGATGATCTGAGTGGCAGAAGTTGATCTTATGGGTTCGTCGCTGGTAAATGGCGGCGCCTGCGCCCCGCTAACAGGACGACGGATCGTGTTTGCCACGTTAAAGTCGGTTTTCATGATGTTTCCTTTGTGTGGTCGACACCCAAGGCAACACGGTCGTCACCATCGGATACCAAAGTCGAAGTAGTCGCGCCGCGCGCTCAGTTATCGAGAACGCACAGACCTTTAGATGACTTGAAATTCTTGTTGCAGTTCCAACGGTTTCCGGACCTGTCAAGATGGGCATTCGCAGGAAACTCTATTGTTTCGCAATTCACACCTGAGGTCGCGTATCCCCGCTCGCACTTCCATCCCGTGCCGTACGTTGCATCGTCCAAGTAGGCATGTTCAGGGATCACGACGGCCGCGCACGTGCCATCCTTTACAAAATATCCACGTTCACATGTCCAGGGTTGGCCGTATCCTGATGAATTCAAATACGCGTTAGCCGGGACCACAATGGCGACGCAACGGTCGTCCAATGCTTCGAACCCACGTTTGCATTCCCACGCGGGTCCATAGGTCGTATCAGCCAGATAAGCGTTTGCGGGTACGACAATTTCTTGGCACGTATCGTCGATTTTGAGAAAACCGCGCGAGCAATGCCAGCGTTCACCTGATGAATCAAGGAATCCGCCATCGGGTACAATCACCGCAACACAGGTCGCTTCATCGTTCTCGCGAAAACCATGAAGACATTCCCAACCTAAACCATAGGTACGGTTGGTCGGATAGGCATTTTCTGGCACTACGACAGCTGCGCAGACGTCGCCACTCAACCTATACCCGGCGTTGCATTTCCAACCGTCACCGTAACTCGTTGCAGTGGCATTTTCTGGCACCGATTGCGATGTAGATTGAGAGAATGCAGGCATCGAAAATAAAAGCAAAGCACAGAGTGTAAACCCAATCAGCGCCGCACTCATCTGAATGCCTAGTGACAGATTTGCGCGCCAAGTCGTCCGAAGGAGTTGCGGCATTGCCTTTGCCTTATGATCCATCCAGCTCAAGCCCCGCGATACAGGCATCTGCGAGGTCGCGGCTTGGCGAATCTGACCCCGGCAGTGTTGCCCAACCTGTATCCATCATGGCCTTGCGGCGGTTGAAGCCAGAGGCCTCTTGCAGTGCTTCTATTATTTCTTCGCGCTTGGGATCAGCGGTTGACCTGTTCAGGCAGACCGGCACCATCGCAAGCGTTACTTCTTCGCTTGCATGGTCTTTTGCCAACTCTTGAGCGCTGCCGCTGGTTGTCCATCCGCCCCAGGTAAAGCCAAGGATTGAGACCGCAACCGCACCACACAAAGCACCGTAGATGCCTGGTTTCGTCCATTCTGGAAATGTCATTTTAGTTCCTCTGGCGGAGAAAGCGCCGCCTCGCTGTTTTATGTCTTTCTGCGCAATCTTAATCTTGCGCCCAGGCCATTCTCAGGACGCGATGGTCGATAGGCGCAGTTCTTGCCTATCGGAAGCTCATTTGATCAACGGTTGCGTTGTGGTTTATTGGCAAGCCATCGGTGCGTCTGATCACCACAAACGGATCAACTAACATCACAAGCGATGTGGTCGTGCGCGATAACATCGGCAACTTTCCCAAACATCAAATCCAAGTAGAGGACGTGACAGCTGAATTTTCATGATGGAAGAACTTAGTTCACTCTAGCAGGCGATACGCCTGGGCTGCAGAAAACCAGAACTTTAGTGTTTCCTATGTAACCACTTGGAGCCGCAATTACAACGCTCGTGGCCCTACCGCTGTTCCCAAGGCCCCGGTACCGATCAAAAAAAAGGTTTCAACCTGGCATTTACTTTGTGTATCGGCAAATCCGTGACCACTTATGTAGCCTTTTTACTATGTCACTCTGAAACTGGCATTCGCTGCATCAAGGAAAACATGTGGTGAGGGCAGATAATGCTTGGACGTTTTACCGAAAAGTGTGGGTTTGTCTCTGATCTCACATGCTGTTTTGAGTGTGCCTCGCCAAATATTTCTGAGCGATTTTTTGGATGATGACAGGTTGGACTGACGCGCAGGGAAAAATCGGAATTTAGCGAGAAAACGGGTGTGGGTAACGCCTGAGACGCGCCGTCAAACGGATCGGCTGGGCGCCTCACCGACCTAGCCACGACCGATTTCGTCAAGCAATTCGGCTGTCGTCACCTGACGGCAGTAGCCTTTGATCGTTTGCAGGGAATTGTCGTGACGCTCTTGCGTGTAGGTCATGCAGGCATCCGTTACTTGGGTGACCAGATAGCCCAGATCACAGGCATCGCGAATTGCGCTTTCGACGCATTGATCGGTCACGATCCCTGCCAGCACCAATTGCTTTATGCCGAGATTGCGCAACACGTAATCTATGTGGGTCGAGACAAAGACTGAGGACGAAGATTTTGGAAACACGATCTCATCATCGGCTGGTGCCAGTTCGTCGATCACCTTGCCGTCCCAGGATCCTTTGGGCACGTTGAAGCCCGTGATTTTGTAATCCAGAGATCTGTCGCGCCCGTCTTTGGTCAGACTTTCAATCGTTGTGTAAAGAACCTCGATTCCCGCCGCGCGAAATCCCTTTTGCAAGGCTTGCATATTAGGTACGATACGGGATTTTAGCTGCTCAAAAAACCAGCCAAACTTTGCGTCAAACTCGGCATTTGTCAGCCCTTCGAATTCGGCACCATCCCTGTGGGCTGCAAAGTTCTGCACGTCAATAAACAGCAATCCCGATTGGTCATGTTCTAGTGGAAGATCGCGGGTCAATTCCATGTCTGTCTCTGCTTTCAAATGTTTGCCCAAGAGGTCTAATTTTATGAATGAGGGCGATCATGACGTCCATACTAAAAGAAAATAAAATTCCAAAGTCAATTCAATTTAGATTGACAGAAAATATTTTTCCACCACCATATAGCGCATGTTGATCAGAGACCGCATCGAAAACGCAGCCGATATGCTAACCAGCGGAGAGCGCAAACTTGCTGCAGCTATCCTGTCGGATTACCCATTTGCTGGCCTTTCCTCGATCCAGGAGCTGGCAAAACACGCCGAGGTGTCACCGCCTTCAATCTCACGGTTTGTTACCAAGATTGGACTTGATGGATATCAGGATTTCCAACGTGATCTTATCGCGGAATTGAAAGAAGGGCACCGCTCGCCGGTTCAACTCCACCAGGCGGAACGGCCCGTTCATGGGGGATATCTGAAGGACTTTATTTCCAAATCGGCCAGCCAGATGGCCATGGCGGCTGATGCGATCACCGAAGATCAGTTTAACCAGATCTGCACCCTTCTGACCGACCCGAAACGCAGCGTTTACGTGCTGGGTGGCCGGATCAGCGATACGATCGCCAAGCATCTTTCGTTCCACCTGCGTCAGATCCGCAAGGATGTGTTTCATCTGCCTGATACGCCTGAAGGCTGGCCAGAATATCTGTTGCGGATGCGGCCCGGGGATATCCTTTATGCTGTTGATTTTCGCCGCTACCAACCGGCGCTGGAGCAGCTGTCGCTTGTTGCCTCACGCGATCGGAATGCCCGTGTGATCCTGATGACGGACAAATGGATTTCACCGATTGCCAAACACGCCCATGAGGTCATGCCGGTGCCAATTGATAGCGGCACCTTGTGGGATACTTACTCAGCGGCTCTCTCGGTGACCGAGGCCATCGTGACGCGGATCGCCGAGGACAACTGGGATCAGACCCGAGACCGTATCAAGGCCTGGGATGCTTTGCGCTTTACTCAAGAGGAAAATGAAAAATGACCCTGCCGCTAATTTTTGCTGCCATATCCGATGTTGCCGGAAAGGTGCGCGGCAAAGCCTTTCCCGCTGATCAGTTGGAAAAACGGCTGGTGCGGGGGGTCGGCTGGACCCCTACCAATGTGCAGATCACCTGTTTCGACATAATCGCTGACAGCCCGTTCGGCGCGCTAGGTGATTTGCTTTTGATTCCCGATGCAAACGCAGAGGCCCGGGCGACATTTGGAGATGTGACCGAGCATTTCCTGATGGGCGATGTCGTCACGCTTGACGGGGATCCTTGGGCCTTTTGTACGCGCGCTATCCTCAAATCCGCGCTGAAGCGCCTGCATGATGTGGCGGGCATTCATCTGATCTCGGCGTTCGAGCACGAGTTTCAACTGAAAAGCCCACCGGCGGTGGAAAATCAGGGATACGGACGCGAAGGGTTCGAGATTCAGCGGAAGCTTTGCGAAGTGCTGATGGCGACACTCGCCGAAAACGGGCTTGAACCAGACAGTATCATGAAGGAATTTGGCCCCAATCAATACGAGGTCGTTATCGGCCCTGCCAAGGGTGTGCGCTCGGCAGATGAGGCGGTAATCCTGCGCGAGCTTACTCGCTCGGCAGCGCGTCATCTGGGTGAGGCCGCAACCTTTACGCCAATCCGCGATGTGGCGAGCGTCGGCAATGGCGTTCATATCCACATGAGCTTTGTCGACGATGCCGGCGAGCCGGTCACATTTGATGCAAGCGGCCCCTGCGGGATGTCCAGACTTACTGATGGGTTCGCTGCTGGCGTGCTAAAATACCTGCCTAACATTTTAGCGCTGACGGCACCGTCTGTCGTGTCATACGAACGCCTTACTCCGCACCGGTGGTCGGCTGCGTATAACAATCTCGGGTTCCGAGACCGCGAGGCCTCGTTGAGGGTCTGCCCTGTGACGGCAAAGGACCCCGCTTCAATCGCCAGACAATTCAACATTGAATACCGAGCGGCGGATGCAGCGGCGTCGCCTTACCTGGCTTTGGCCGCTGTTGTACATGCTGGTGTTCAGGGGATCGAAGATGGGCTGAAAGCGCCTGCGCCGACCGAGGAAGACCTGTCGCTTCTGTCAGCGGACGATCTCACGGCGCGTGGATTTGTGCGCCTGCCCGAAACGCTTGAGGCCGCCCTCGAGGCGTTTCAGGCGGATACGACAGTCACCGGTTGGTTTGGTCCAGATTTCGCGAGCGTCTACGCCGCCCATAAGGCTGCAGAAATCGACGCGGTAAAAGGCATGGACACAGCACAGAAATGCGCCGCGTATGAAGGAACATACTGATGAGCGCGCCCTCTGACAGAGCATTGGTTCCATTTGTCAGCGTCGAAAACATGCGGGCCCTGGTCCATAAGCATGGCCTACGGGACTGCCTTGCAGAATTGGCCAATATGATCGAAGCCGATTTCAAACGCTGGCCGGTATTTGACAAGACACCGCGCGTGGCGTCCCATTCTAAGGCGGGTGTGATTGAACTGATGCCAACCTCTGATGGTGTGGATCACACCTTCAAGTCCGCGAACGGGCACCGATCGAACACCAAGGTCGGCCTGCAAACCCTAACCGCCGTTGGTGTGCTGGCCTCTGTTGATACCGGCTATCCACAGCCCTTTTCTGAAATGACCCTTCTGACGGCGCTTCGCACGGTGGCAACATCGGCGATGGTGACGCGTATACTGGCCCCCAAATCAGCTAAAACCGCTGCGAGTATCGGCAACGGGATATTCTGATGCGCAATGACATTTCTGTAGAGTACCCAAAACAGACGCGCATCAAGGGCGATATCCAGCAACTCGACCCGGATCACGCGGTCAACGAACTGTGGCAGGTTCTAACCGGTTCTAAAAAGGGACGAACCTCCGAAGATCAGATCACGGTTTTTGATGGTGTTGGCTTTGTGGTCGAGGATTTCTCGGCCACGCGCTGGCTGCACCAAAAAGCGACTGACGGCGCCCCAAGCGAAATGCTGGATCTGTTTGCCGACCCGCACGACCCCAAGGATCTGCTCGGTATGATAAGACGATGCACACACCGTGCGGTCCAAGCTGCATGAATTTGTGTACTCATACCTTATTGGGGCCGAACGATCCTGCGCCGATTGACGTCGTTAATGCAGATAGCACGTCGGAGATCGTGCTGCTGTGTGAGCATGCAGGCAATGCAGTCCCCGAGATGCTTGGAGATTTGGGAGTCTCCCGCGACGTCATTGAAAGCCACCGCGGCTGGGACATTGGTGCTCAGGATGTAGCGCGCCAGTTGGCTGAACAGTTGAACGCGCCTCTCGTCGTCCAAAATTACTCACGGCTGGTATTTGACTGTAACCGTCCCCCTGACAGCCCCTTGGCGGTCCCTGCGATCAGCGACCAGGTTGAGGTGCCGGGGAACAGCGCGATCACCGAATTGAGCCGGGCCATGCGTGTCGATGAAATCTTTCGACCTATGGATGCAGAGTTGAATCGGCTCTTTGCCAACCGTCCGCGTCGTGCCGCGTTTTCGATCCATTCCTTTACACCGCATCTCGATGGCAAGGACCGGCCTTGGCAGGCAGGCTTTTTAAGCCGCGGAACAGGCGGTGCTGCCAAAGCATTGATGGCACATATCGCGCAGCGCCGCCCTGACATGGCCTTTGCGTTGAACAAGCCCTATCAGATCGAAACTGAGGGCGATTGGTTTATTCCAGCGCATGCAGAACCCCGTGAGCTCGTGCATTGCCTGATTGAAATTCGAAACGATCAAATCCGCGAACAATCGCAAGTCGGGCTGTGGGCGGATCTGCTGGCAGACGCAATCCTTACAGCAGTAGGGGACATTCCCTCATGAGCATCGTCCCCCTTCATACACATCCCGGACGCTTGCGGGCGTCCAACTTGCTCCGGACGGCGGCGGCGGTTGCTGTGCTGCTGGCTGTGGTGCTTGGGCTGACGTTGATTTTTGGACGCACTGGCGAGCGGATTGCTGTACAGATGTGTGTCAATGTGGTCGCTGTAGTGGCCCTTGCGGTTTATTGCGGCAACACGGGCATTGTGTCTTTCGGGCATGGCGCGTTTTTGGCGCTAGGCGCTTATCTGTCAGGCATTCTCACCATGCCTGCTGCTCTTCAACGTTCTGCCCTGCCGGATCTTCCGTCATTTCTGGCAGGCCATGAAGTAACGATCTGGGTGTCGCTGCCGGTGGTCGCCCTTGCGGGACTTGCCTTTGCAGCCCTAACCGGAAGCGCCATCGCTCGGCTTGTGGGTGCGTCTGCCACGATTGCCACGCTTGGCCTGCTGATCATCGCCCATGGCGTGGCCATCGCCGCACGCGAGATCACACGCGGCAGCCAGACGTTTTACGGTGTGCCAAGGGTGACAGACCTGGTTCTGGCCCTCGGCGCGGCCACGGGTGCAATCCTGCTGGCCCGTTGGTATCGCGAAAGCCGTTTGGGTCTGTTTTCCCGCGCGGCCCGTGACGATGAGGATGCCGCAACAGCACTTGGCATCAATGCCCGACGCACAAGATTCATCGCTTGGTGTGCCTCTGGTACCATGGCGACAGTCGCGGGTGCACTTTATGGGCATATGCTGGGGGCATTTTCACCCGCATCCTTCTACCTTGGGCTCGTCTTTGCGCAGGTGGTCATGATGATTGTCGGTGGAATGTCATCGGTTGGCGGCGCAGTGGTCGGGGTGATCGCGGTGACGCTGCTGCAGGACACTGTGCGCCAGTTCGAAGGCGGCTCAACTGTGCTTGGCGTCACCTTGCCCGAGGTCTTTGGCCTGACGACGATTGTCCTGGGGCTTGCCATCCTGCTGGTGATCTGGGCGCGACCTCAGGGTCTGGTCGGAGGCTTTGAACTTGGCCCTGGCGCCGATGCAAATCTGCTCGGGCGCCTGAAGCCCCGAGTAACTCCTGCGCGCACCCCCGAGTCCGTCGTCCCAGCCACGCTGAAAGCATCAAACCTGTCAAAAAGTTTCGCAGGCGTCAAAGCCGTAAGAGACGTCAGTTTCGAAGCTCCGACTGGGCGCATCACTGGCCTGATTGGCCCCAACGGTGCTGGCAAGTCCACGCTTGTTAACTTGCTGACACGCGCCTATCAGGCGGACACCGGTTCTGCGCATATGGGCGAGGTTGATCTGACCCGTGTCTCGCATCACAAAGTGCCAGGCTTTGGTGTCTCGCGTAGCTTCCAGAACTTGCGCCTGTTCAGCGGTCTGACAGCCTACGAAAATGTTCTTGTTGCCGCTTTGGCCGCAGGTCACGACCGCAAGACTGCCGCGGCTATCACCCTGCGTGAACTGGATGCCTTTGATCTTGGGGAAGTCGCCGGGTATCGCGCCGACAGCCTGCCATATGGTGCCCGCAAGCGCCTGGAAATCGCCCGCGCTTTGGCACAAGACCCGAAGATTCTTTTACTGGATGAACCGGCCGCTGGCATGAATCCCGGCGAAACAGATGACCTGGCTGATCGGCTGATTAAGGTCGGCAAAACACGCGGCATCGGTGTCCTTCTGATCGATCATGACCTGAGGTTCGTGAACCGCCTGTCGGACTGGATCGTGGTGATGCACCAAGGTGGCGTCATCGCGCAAGGCACGCCTGAAGACGTGCGCGCAAATCCCAAAGTCATCGAGGCTTACATCGGCAAAGGGCGCACAGCCCAAAAAGCAGAAATTAGCGAAACCAACCGAAGTCAACCAACAGAGGTAGCAATAAAATGATACGTAATGCCCTTCTTCTTTCAACAGCAGTTATCACCGGCCTGGCTGGAACAGCGATGGCTGAGAGTTATAAAATCGGCGTAATGTCCGCGCAATCGGGCTATCTGGCCCCCTATGATGGACCCGCCTATGCCGGGTTCCAGTTCTGCATTGACGAAATGAACGCCAAGGGGGGCCTGAACGGCACAACACCGGTTGAGCTGATCGTGCGCGACACCCGGTCTGACATCGCCGAAGGCGTTAAAGTCGTACAGGAAATGATCGATGACGGCGCGCAGTTCATCGTGGCGTCAGCCGATGCCGATCCGACAATCGCCGCGGCCCAGATCACAGCGGCTGACAGCATCCCAACAATGACCTTTGCCGGAACAGCCCCGGTTCTGACGCAAGTCGGTGAACATGTCTTTGGCAGTTACCCTGCGGACAACCAACAGGCCGCCGTACTGGCAGGCCACGCACGCGAGCAAGGGTTCGAACGTGTCTGGCTCGTGAAATCCCCAGACAGTGCCTACACATTGGGTGGGCCCGAGTACTTTGGCGAGGCCTTCACATCGCTTGGTGGTGCCGTTGTCGGGGAAAGCAACTATTCGCTGAACCAGCCGGACTTTTCTGCCATCGTGACGACCATCAAGAATGCGGATACCACCCCGGATGTGATCGTCACATGGGCTTGGGAGCCTGATTTCCCGGCCTTCATCCGTGCGCTGCGCGGTGCCGGGGTTGATACCCAGGTGATGGGAGGTGACGTACTCGATTCACCAACCGTACGCGGCCTTGGTGATGTCGTCACAGGCGTAGCGCATACATCTGGTGGCTTCCCAGACGAAGGCTCTGCCTATGCCGATTTCATCGCTCGGTTCTCTGCTGCAAAGGGGATCACGCCTGACAACAATTACTACGTCAATGGCTGCGATATTGCGCATATGATCGAGGATGCTGTCGCAGCGGCTGGCACGACAGACCCTGCTGCCGTGACTGCCGCAATGGCCGGCATTGAGAATGGTGAGGGTATCATGTCCAACTTCACTTTCGCGGGGACCGACCGGATGCCTCTGCGTGATGTTGTGGTCGCGCGGATTACCGATGCAGGCGAAAAAGAGTTTGTCCTGCGCACCTCAGCTGATCCCGCAATCCTGCCACAGCCGTAAGGTCTGAACCCAATGGAAACAGCACTCGATATCCAAGGCTTGCACGTCCGCTATGGCCCAATCCGCGCGGTTCAGGGCATTGACCTGATCGTCCCCAAAGGCGGCATAACGGCGCTTTTAGGGGCCAATGGCGCAGGCAAGACAACGACGGTCATGGCCATCGCAGGTGCTTTGCCCGTGGTATCGGGCGCTGTTTCCCTTTTTGGCAAGGATATGACAGGGGCCAAACCCGACGCCATTGTGCGGGCGGGTGTGGCCATCTCACCGGAAGGACGCCGCGTGTTTGCGCAGCTGACGGTCGAAGAAAATCTTTTGCTGGCCGGATCAATTCTGGGCGACGAGAAGCTCAGCGCCAAACGTTTGGCCGAGATGAAAGAGCGTTTCCCGATCCTGGGCGAACGCCGCCGTCAGATGGCGGGGCTTTTGTCGGGGGGCGAACAACAGATGCTGGCGGTGGGACGTGCCTTGATGAGCGGACCGCGCTTGCTGTTGCTGGACGAACCGTCGCTTGGTCTTGCGCCGCAGGTCGTGGATCAGATTTTCGACATCGTAGAAGAATTGAAAGCCGACGGTATTTCAGTGCTTCTGGTCGAGCAAAACGCGGCTCTTGCCCTGGACATTGCCGATCATGCCGTGGTGCTGGCGAATGGCGCTGTTGCCGCTGCCGGTGCACCATCGGAACTAGCAAATGACGCGGTCTTGCAATCCGCATATCTGGCGGCTTGAGCGATGGAAGTTCTTCTTCAACAAATGATCAACGCGCTTAGCCTTGGGGGAATTTATGCGATGCTGGCCCTGGGGCTGGCGATTGTGTTCTCTATTGTGCGGTTGATCAATTTCGCGCATGGCGAAATCATGACTTTTGGGGGCTATGGCATCTTTCTGGCCATGAGCTTTGGCCTGCCGCCGATCGCCGCTCTTGTTGTCGGGCTTGGCGCTTCTGTGTTCATGGCCATGGCAATGGAGCGTACAGCGTTTCGCGCCATGCGCGGCGCGGATGTCGTTGCACTTTTGATCACATCTTTCGCGGTATCCGAGATCCTCAAAGTTCTGTTCCAGAACGGAATTTCCGCCAGACCCGTCCCGATCTCTTTTCCAGCGTCATGGTCTGGCACGTATCATATCGGCCAGACGACATTTGGCATTATCCCGACCGTATCAATCATCGTAACATTTTCAGCCCTTGCAGGCCTGACATTCGTGTTGCGGCGCACAACGATTGGCATGGCCATGCGCGCCGCTGCCGAAGATATCGAGATGCTCAAACTGCTGGGTATCAAGGCCAACCGGGTCGTTGCTGTGGCTTTTGCCCTGTCAGGGCTACTTGCGGGTATTGCCGCTGTCATCTGGACGGCACAACGCGGGTCAGTGGATCCACTGATGGGATTTTTCCCCGTTCTCAAGGCCTTCATTGCGACCGTACTTGGGGGTTTGGGCAGCTTGGGCGGCGCTGTCCTTGGTGGGTTCATCGTCGGCGGGCTGGAGGTTCTGCTACAGGCTTTCCTGCCAGACAGTCTGGCCCCATACCGGGATGCAATGGTTCTGGCCTCAGTCATCTTGCTGCTGCTGTTGCGCCCGGATGGCCTCCTTCCAGCTGCGAATGCCAACAGATCGTAAGGTGCGGTGTTGGCGCAAAGTTCATCACTAGCTCGGATTGTTGCCCTCAGAGCGCGATGACAGACAAAGAGTGTGCAAACCGGATTCTGCGGAAATTGAATCTAACTTCCAAAATCAGACATTGGCGCAGCCGGCGCTGAATTGGGCTGCGCCGCTCTGCCGTTCTTTGACCAAATACCGACAAAAGTCCGCAATAGATCAGAATTTCTCGATGTTACCGCCAATATTGCATGACCCGCTGGCTCGAAAAGATTCTGGGAAGCTGTCGGCGGCTCAAAGTTGCGCGTCGTTCCACAAATTCCAGAGCGTCAGTGAGGTAAAGTTAGTCCTTCACCAGCGCTCCAAGGCCTAATGTTTTTCAGCTAGAAAGCTCAGTTCTGCACAGCTTGTCTGATCGAACACATGAGCCTCTGGATTTCGACTGGCCACGCCCGGCAAGTGCAGATCCAAAGATCGTATCGCTTCAATGCCTCGCCTGTATCAAGGAACAAGATGGACAATGACCAATGTTACAGGGGCCTCTGTTATGAATGTTCTTCCGCAGCCGTGGCTGCCAACGCGCGGTTATAGGCCTTTAGCGCATCAATATGGTAGAGCGTACCGACTGGCGTCTCAGCTCCGTCATCACCGCTCACCACCACCGGTATGCAGAGGATTTCGTCTCGGTCGAAGAACGGCATCGCCGCCTCAAGCGTAGCGCTTGCTTGAACAAAAAGACCCTGATCAATCAAAACCTGTGCTTCTTCCCGGGTGATTGAACGTGCATCGCCAAGCGGTCGCATCACTGCGCCTGCGCGCAACATCGCCAGAAGATAGGCCTGTGGCCCCGCGGCCAGATGCACATTGCGCCGTTCCAGTTGGGTCAGGAAGAAGGATCGATCCACGAGGCGCGAAGCCAGCGCCGTGGACATTGAAACCGACACCATCACCGCCAGACCGATCTGCCAATCTCCGGTCAGTTCAAAGACAATCATCGTGGTCGAAATCGGGGCACCAAGCACGGCAGCGGCCACCGCGCCCATCCCGGCAAATGCGTAGAGGGTATGGGTACCCGATACATCGGGCAGCAAACCCGTTGCAATCAACCCGAATGCCAACCCGGTTAACGCACCTATCATCAGAGAGGGTGAAAACACACCGCCACCCATACGTCCCCCCATCGTGATCGCAACAGCCACAGTTTTGATGATTGCGAACAGAATGGCAGTTGTCAGAACCAGATCTCCGGCCAGAGCCCGGATCGTGGTTTCGTATCCAACGCCAATGATGTGAGGGAACCAGATCGCGATAAGGCCCAGCATGGCGCCCGACACAGCGGGGCGCAGCCATCCGGGCAAGGAAAGCCGGCTTTGAATGTGATTGCCAATATCTTCTGCAAAGAAGATCGACCGCATCAGAAGCAAGGCCACCAACCCGCAGATCAACCCAAGGATCAGAAACGCGGGCAGCTCGACATAGAATTGCAGGGATCCGGGCGTATCCAGCGTGAATTCGGTCACGTCGCCGTATTCCAGCCGGTTAATCACCGTCCCGGCGACCGAAGCGATAACGATGGGCGCAAAAGCATGCACCGCGAAATGGCGCAGCACCACCTCAAGCGCGAACAAAGCACCGGCAATGGGTGAGTTGAAACTGGCCGAAACTGCCGCCGCCACCGCACATCCCAGCAAATCACGCCCGGTAATTCCGTCGGCATGGATACGATTACTGACCCAGGTCGAGATCACGCCTGCCATATGCACAACCGGCCCTTCTCGACCCGTAGATCCACCTGTGCTCAGCGTAATCAGCGAGGAGAAAAAAGACGCGATACCCGCCTTGCCTTCGACCCGACCATCGGTGAGGGCAGCGCCTTCGATTACATCGGCAACTGAACGCACGCGCCCGTCATCGGTATACCGGTGCAGGATGATGCCAACGATAAGACCGCCGATGATCGGTGTGATCAGGATCAGGAACCACGGCAGCTTTTCCACATGGCTGTGCAGTAACGAGATATCCCCGGTGTCGTAGACATAGGCCTGCAATGCCTGAATTGCCTTACGAAATCCCAATGCCATAAAGCCTGCGGCAATCCCAATCGCCAGCGCGATGAACCAGAACTGAATTTGGCTGGGCCCGCGCCTGCGCATCACCCGCCACGCGTCCTTCATCGCGGCCAGAGCCTGATTGAGCTGGTTGCGCAGAACGGTGCGGGTTGACTGGGTCATTTGCCCTCGGGGGATCAGGATACACCCCTTACTAAGCCACGGAGGGCACGGATAAAAGCCGGATCGCGCGTCTGTGAGGGCCTATGCGTCCAGAAGAGCACGGGCAGCGGCACGCGCTTCGTCCGTGATCGTGTCACCGGCGACCATCCTGGCAATTTCGTCCACCCGGTCGGCTTGGGCCAATGGAACCACGGTCGACAGGGTTTGCCCGTCGGTCACATGTTTCTGAACACGCCAGTGATAGGCGGCACGGGCGGCGACCTGCGGCGAATGCGTCACAACCAACACCTGCCCCCCCTGCGCGAGCGCAGCCAGACGCCTGCCAACAGCATCCGCGGTCGCGCCGCCAACACCCCTGTCGATCTCATCAAAGATCATCGTGCGCGCGCTGTCATCGCCGGTCAGACAGACCTTGAGCGCCAGCAAGAAGCGGCTCAGTTCACCGCCCGAGGCGATTTTGTTTAACGGTCCAGACGGTGCACCGGGGTTGGTGGCAACGGTGAACGCCACAGCATCCGCACCTTCGGGGCCGGGATCGGACGGGGTGATCTCGGTCTGGAACACAGCGCGTTCCATTTTCAGCGGTGCAAGCTCGGCCATCACAGCGGTGTCAAGTTCACCCGCTGCCCGTTGGCGCAGGCTGCTGAGTGCCTCCGCAGCCTTGTGATAAACTGCCTGCGCAGTCTCAACCGCAACGCGCCTGTCGGCCAGATCAGCGTCACCAGCATCCAAACGGTTCAGCCGCTCACGCAAAGTCTCCGCGAACCCGCCCAAGTCGTCCGGGGCAACGTCATGCTTTCGGGCCAACGCACGAATGGCGAAAAGCCGTTCCTCGACTGCCTCCAGTTCAGCCGGATTGAAGTCCAGCACCTGAAGACTGGCATTAACGCCATCTTGCGCCTCGCCCAATTCGACCAGTGCACGCCCCAGTGCGGCAACAGGCTCTTCCAACTGCCCGCCCGCATTATCGGACACGCCTTCCAACCAGCGCAGAGCATCAGACATCGCGCCCTCGGCCCCATCACTGCCAAGCAAGTCATAGGCACGGGCGACGTCATCGCGAATCCGCTCTGCCCCCTGCATCATGCGGCGCCTTGCATCCAGTTCGGCATCCTCGCCGGGCTGCGGATCAAGCTTATCAAGCTCAGTGACCGCATGGCGCAGAAATTCTTCCTCTGCCCGTATGGCAGCCAAGGCAGATTCGACCTCAGACAAAAGCTTGCGCGCGCGCGACATCTCGGACCATGCAGAGCGCACAGTGGCCAGTTGCCCCCCTGCCCCGGCAAAATCATCCAGCATCGCGCGGTGGCCCCGCGGGTTCAGCAGGCCGCGATCATCGTGCTGGCCATGCAGTTCCACCAGGGTTTCCGACAAGGCCCGCAGCACCTCGCCCGAGCAACGCCGGTCATTGACCCATGCGGTTTTCCGACCCTCGGCTGTGTTCACGCGGCGCAGGATCAGCTCTTCACCTCCGGGCAATCCGGCTTCGGCCAAAATCGCATGTGCGGGGTGGTTTTCGTGCAGCTCGAACTCGGCCATAACTTCACCCTGAGCGGCCCCCTGACGCACCAGCTCTGCCCGCCCGCGCCAGCCCAGAACGAACCCAAGCGAATCCAGTAGGATCGACTTGCCCGCGCCGGTCTCGCCGGTCAACGCGTTCAATCCCGGCTGGAACGTCAGTTCCAACCGGTCGATGATCAGCATATCGCGGATATCAAGGGCGCGCAGCATCGGGTCTCAGCGTCCCACGCCTTTAGCCATGGCGATTACAACCACTGACCTTTGACGGTCTGGCGATAAATCGTGCTGAGCCAGTTGTTGCCGCGGCTTTTGAGTTTCAGCCCGCGAGAGGTCAGCAGCTTATAGCCAGCGTCATACCATTCCGAGGATTGGTAGTTGTAACCCAGAATTGCACCGGCCGATTGCGCCTCATCCACCAGACCCAACGAGAGATAGGCCTCGATCAGGCGATAGAGCGCTTCGGCGGTATGCGAAGTTGTCTGAAAATCCTCTACCACAACGCGGAACCGGTTGATCGCGGCAGTATAGTGATCCTGACGCAGATAATAACGTCCGATCTCCATTTCTTTGCCAGCCAGATGGTCAAAGGCCAGATCGAATTTCAACACGGCGGAGGTGGCATATTCGCTGTCCGGATAGACCTCGATCACCGTGCGCAATGACTGAAGCGCCTGGAACGTCAGGCCCTGATCGCGGCCCACCTCGTCAATCTGGTCATAATAGCTGAGTGCCAACAGATATTGGGCATAGGCCGCATCTTCGTCAGTTGGGTAGAAATCTATATAGCGCTGTGCTGCTGCACGGCTTTCTTCGTAATTCTCATCTGCGTGGTACGAAAACGCCTGCATGATCAGCGCGCGCTTTGCCCAGTCAGAGTAAGGGTAAAGACGTTCAACCTCAGAGAAGTACCACGCAGCATCGTCGGAACGATTCTCTGACAGCTCAAATTCCCCACGCGTGAAAATCTGTTCGGGGGTGAACCCTTCTAGGTTCTGATTGCGGTCAGCGCCCCCGCTGTTGCACGCTGTCAAAACTGCTGTCAGAAGTACCGCCCCTGCGAATCTGACCGCCGCTTTGGTGCCTATCATTCCGCCAATCCTTGTCGTCTTGCTTAATGGGAATACCCCGGTTTGGGCCTTGGTCTAGCACATAAAATTCCAGTGCAAAACGCCTTAGTAGGCCCTTTGGCGGATTTGTCAGCAGAGTGGAACCAATCAGGCGACTTCGGGGATTTCGTCCCAGACCAGACCCTGCCCGGGCAGACGCGCGGCCTGTTCGGGGGTACACAGGATCGGACGCACAGCACCGGGCGTTTCAAACAGCTTGCGCAGCAGCGTGTTTGTCATCGCATGACCAGACTTGTCGCCGGTGAAATGACCCAGAATCGGTCCACCCGCCAAATACAAGTCACCCAGAGCATCTAGCATCTTGTGACGCACTGCCTCGTCTGCGTGGCGAAGGCCACCCGGGGTCAGAACTTCGTCGCCCTGAACGACCACAGCATTTTCAAGCGTGCCGCCAAGAGCCAAGCCGTTCTCGCGCATCGCTTCGACGTCGGTACGACGGCAAAATGTCCGGCAATCACTAAGCTCGCGTGCAAAAGAGCCATTGCACATATCCAGCGTCTTAGTCTGACGACCAATGGCGCTGTCTTCAAAATCGATATGAAAATCGATAATCAAACCGTCCGCAGGCGCAATCGAAGCACTGGCACCCTCACGGGTTGCGGTCACAGGTTTAAGAACCTCATAGGCCAGGACCGGGCTTGCCTGACGACGCACGCCTTTCAACATGATGCCACGAACGAATTCAATCGAAGACCCGTCCATGATCGGCACCTCGGGGCCATCAATCTCGATTAGCGCATTGTGGACACCGCATCCAGCCAAAGCTGCCATGATATGCTCGACGGTGGAAACCGTAACGCCCGCTTCATTGACCAGTCGGGTACAAAGCGGGGTACGATCGACCACATCGTAGATTGCAGGGATCAACGCATTGCCCAGCTCGATATCCGTCCGTTTGAACCAGATGCCGTGGCCAGCAGCAGCCGGCTTCAGGATCATCGTCGCAGGCTTACCGCTGTGCAGCCCTAGGCCTGTAAACGTGATCGGAGATTTGAGCGTATGTTGCAAGTGTGACCTCGGTGAGTGGCGTCCGACCTGTGATGGCCGTGTTGGCATTCAACTAAGGAAGCAGGTCAAAAGGCTCAACTCACTCTTTGCAACCGAATGAAACATGAATGTGACAGGTCGGCAAAACCCTGCTCACATAGGGATAATGCACTGTTTTAAAATAATAAAGGGCCGCCAAATGGCAGCCCCTCTTTAGTATATTGTTACCGCGATCAGTTGGCTTGACGGCGAAGGAAGGCCGGTATTTCGATCCGATCCTGCTCCGGGTCGTCCTCGACATGTGCAGGTGCCGTAGCGTCAGATTGGCGCAATACCGGCTGCTGGCGGGCCGGTTGCTGCGCCGGAGTATCGGCTGCGTGGCCGGTCATGCGATCAATCAGGCGGTTAAAACCAAATCGCGGGCGGTCGGCATCCCCATGATTATCGGAGACCTCCTGCGGTCGAGGCGCAGGATGACCTCTTTCAGCCGGAGGTACATTCTGGACGGCTGCCTGCAAGCGCCTCAGCGCTTCAGGTGACGGCGATCCTGCGGGTGCTTGCGGCTGAGGTGCGACAAAGCTTTCTGGGGCGTATTCGACTGGCTCGGGAGTCGGCTCGAATTCGGCCACGCGCGGCTGATAGGCCGGGGGTGGCAGGCCGTCATCATCCTGTTCTGCGCGCGGTTGGAACTGCGGTTCCATCGGCTCTTCAGTTGTTTCAAACAGCGAAGGTTCACGCGTTGGTTCGGGCTGAGGTTCAGGTTCGGCGCTTGCCGCCACTGACATTTCTTCCAGGGCCGCTTCCTCTGCAGAAACCGAACGGGTCAGCGGTGCCGACATCGAACGACGCGCGACAGGCACATCATCCTGCTTTTCGCTGGCGTCGATACCTGTTGCCACAACCGAAACGCGCATGCCGCCTTCCATTGCGGTATCCAGCGTGGAGCCGACGATGATATTCGCCTCTGGGTCCACTTCCTCACGGATACGGTTTGCGGCTTCGTCCAGTTCGAACAGGGTCAGGTCGTGGCTGCCAGTGATGTTGATCAGAACGCCCTTGGCGCCCTTGAGGCTGATTTCGTCCAACAGCGGGTTGGCGATGGCCTTCTCGGCGGCCTGTACGGCGCGATCTTCGCCGGTGGCTTCGCCCGTGCCCATCATCGCCTTGCCCATCTCGTCCATAACGGCGCGAACATCCGCGAAGTCGAGGTTGATCAGGCCCGGACGCACCATCAGGTCGGTCACGCCTTTGACACCCTGATACAGAACGTCATCCGCCATCGAAAACGCCTCGGTAAACGTGGTCTTTTCGTTGGCCAGACGGAACAGGTTCTGGTTTGGAATGATGATCAGCGTGTCGACTACGCGCTGCAAGGCTTCAACACCGTCTTCGGCCTGACGCATCCGCTTGGCGCCTTCGAACTGGAAAGGCTTGGTCACAACACCGACGGTCAAAACACCCAATTCACGCGCTGCCTGCGCGATGATCGGTGCGGCACCCGTGCCGGTGCCACCACCCATACCGGCCGTGATGAAGCACATATGCGCGCCTGCCAGATGGTCTACAATCTGCTCGATGCTTTCTTCGGCCGCTGCCGCACCCACCGTCGGACGCGCGCCCGCACCCAGACCTTCGGTGACTTTCACGCCCAGTTGAACTCGTGACGAAGACTGGCTTTGCTGCAGCGCCTGGGCATCGGTGTTGGCAACGACAAAATCGACACCGTCCAACTGTTTTTCAATCATGTTGTTGACGGCGTTACCGCCCGCTCCGCCAACGCCAAAAACTGTAATCCGAGGCTTCAGCTCGTCGTGCCCGGGCATCGAAAGATTCAATGTCATGCTTCTGTCCGCCTGTTTATATAACCCGCCAACGCGGTGTTTTTCTTACCTATCCACTAACAATCCTACCGATCCAAACGGCAAACGTCACGCCAAAAATCGCGAAAATCCACAAAATATGGAGAAAATAAGGCACCTGGAAACAGTATTTGGCAGAGATTGCCAGATGTTGCGGAATTATCTCAAAGCACCACAAAACATGCGACGCTCGCGCCACTGCTGACGGGCGCGTCACTTGCAATTTATTCACATTCTGTCTGCGGAAAACTGCTCAAGCCCTCTCGCAAGGCCTCTGACGGGCCCTGTGGATATCTTGCGGGATTTTGACAGCCCCTGCAAGATATTTCTTTAGCTAATTGGGGCACTTGGGCAGTTAAGACCTTTCTCAGAAATGTCCCTGACCTCTTGAATTTCTGTCCTGGAGAAACCGACCATTCGCACCATCAACTGGTCTTCATACAAAAACGGCCACCAGCAAACTGGCAGACCATCCTCGTCATCGTCGTACAGAAAGCAAATCTGCCCATTAGGAGTTGTAATTTTCCCGTACACACAACCCTTGCCCTCCATACGCCAGACCGAGAGAGTCGGGCTCAGGAACTCTTCGGTGCCGACCAGCATACCGCTGTCATAGACGTGAAACTTTACGGTCTTTCCTTGAACGGCCCCCAGGAAGGCTTCGGGTGTGATACGGGTCTGAGCCTCTATCGCTGACGGCACAGCCATGACCAGCGCCGCGATCGCGGCCTTACCAGTTGTCACGGAACCACCGCACAGCGCGCTTGAACGGGCGTGCGGAATAGGTGTCTACGGGGATTTCAAAATCCCACCATTCATCCTGTGGGTTGGCTGCAAACAGGCTTAGCCCCACAACCGAAGAGAACCCCGGCCCCGTGGCCGATTGCGGCAACCCATGGACCCGCAGCGGGCGACCAAGGCGAACACGTTGCCCCAGAATACGAGAGGCCAACCCGTCGAGCCCCATAATCTGACTGCCGCCACCGGTCAGCACGATCTGCTGGCTGGGCATATGCTCAAACCCGGCAGCATCCAGCCGGACACGCACTTCTTCCAGAATTTCTTCGACACGCGGGCGCATGATGCCGATCAGCTCGGCCCGGCTGACCGTACGACGGTCATGTTCCCAATCACCGGTATCCCCTCCGATGTCGATCAGGTCACGATCATCCGCGCCGGTCGCGTGAACGCCGCCATTGAAGGTCTTGATCCGCTCGGCCACAGAGGCCGGAACGCCCAGCCCCATCGAGATGTCACTGGTCACGTGATCCCCACCCATGCGCACGCAATCGGCATAGATCATGTGTTTCTTCATGAAGATTGACACGCTGGTGGTGCCACCGCCCATGTCGATACAGGCCGCACCCAGTTCCTGTTCATCCTCAACCAGCGCCGAGATGCCCGAGACATAGGCCGAATTCGCGATACCGGCCAATTCCAGATCACAGCGTTTAATACAGCGCACGATGTTTTGGATCGAGACCGCGTCCACGGTCAGCATGTGCATATCGACGGCCAGCGATTGCCCCATCTGACCCCTTGGGTCAATCAGGCCCGATCGGTTATCCAGCGCAAAATTCACCGGCTGAGCATGTAGGACTTCGCGGCCCGCACCATAGTCGGGCACGTCACAGGCATTCAGAACCCGGCCGACTTCGGCCTCGGTGACAAGCTGGCCTTCCAGATCCACCTGGGCATCCAAACCATAGGACCGCGGGTTTGCCCCCGAGAAACAGGCGATCACATGGTCGACCCGGATATCTGCCATTTTCTGCGCGGCCTGAAGCGCGGTGCGAATGGCGCGCTCGGTCTCCTGCATCGCAGTGACTTCGCCAAACTGAACCCCACGCGATCGCGTGGTCGCGGCACCGATCACCCGAAACCCGGATTGTCCGGCCAGAGACCCGATGCCACTGTCCTCGTGCAAACGCCCGGCGCCGTCGAACCGCAGCACAAGGCAGGAAATCTTTGAGCTCCCGACATCCAGAATAGCGACAACGCCGCGTTGCATCGCCTGCCTGCGCATTTGCCGCATGGCCCGTTGGGACTGATAAAGATCGGTCATCATTGTCGTTACTGCCCACTACTCACATTTACTTTTGTATTCCACCAGTCTTCGCTGGCGGCTTTGGTCATTCGGATTGTCGGTCGCTGACCCAGGCGCATATCCACTACGGCCACATCGCGTTCCAGAAGATCCTGAACCTCGTTCACGGCCAACACGCGTTCCAATGCGCGCACTGGCCGTTCTGTCGGCAACATGATGCGCTGACCGCGATCCAGAACCAGATCCCAGCGACGTTCGCCAATTCGCACCAGACCGCGCACCCGATTGCCAAGACTGCTGGCTGTGGCCGTCAGTTGAAGCGCTTCGGGTACATAGGAATCCGCGCCCTCACCCGCGATCAGTGGCAGATTGGAGTGATCCTGCCGCGATGCGATGATTTCAACATGCGCGCCAGTTTCATCCAGCAATTCGACCCCTCGGCGGGTACGCCAGACAATGGCGGGCTGCCGTTCGACAACATCCACCTGCAGGATACCTCCTGGACGGATGCGCACAGAGGCTGATTTAACCGGATCCAATCCTGTGATCGTTTCGCGCATCTGTTCGACATCCAGGTCCCAGGAACTGATTGGGAAGTCCAGCGGCACCACTTCACGAATGTCTTCCGAAAGGTTGGTTCCCGCCCCATCAATCGCCATCAGGTTGACCATGAATTCTGGTCGCTGCTGGATCGAGATTTTCACATCATGGACATGAGCCACAATCGCTTCGCGCCGGTCCTGAGAGCTGAAATACCCGCCAAGCGCAGCACACACAGCGAAGACCGGCAGCCCGTATTTCAGGCCACGGCGAACACCAGGCGTCAACATCCAGCGCTGTAACCGATAGCTTAGGCGAGACGGCGCCGGATCAAACGCCGATGACTTACGCCCCCAAAGCCGCCGCAGGCGGAACTTGGGTTCTACATTGTTGCGGTCCCCCGAAGCGAAATCGGCATCCGGACCAGCAAGTGGCTTTGACCGGTGGATAACCGGCGCACGGGTGGCTGTCAGCGGTCGCATGATGCGTCCTCCACCATCCATGCGCAAAACTGGCCAAAGGTTATCCCGCAGTGCGCGCCCTGTTCCGGAGCCAGTGACGTAGGCGTCATTCCTGGCTGGGTGTTGGTTTCCAGCAGGAACAAGCCCTCTGCGCCCTTGCTGTCATCCCACCGAAAATCTGTGCGGCTGACGCCTTTGCACCCCAACAGATCATGCGCCTGTTTGGCAAAGCCCATACAAAGGTCAAAAATGTCCTGCGGGATTTCAGCAGGCAGTACATGCCACGACCCGCCCGGCTTATACTTGGCATCATAATCGTACCAGCCGTCGGTCATGATCTCGGTCACGGTCAGGGCGCGGTCGCCCATGACGGTGACGGTCAATTCACGGCCAGCCACATATTGCTCGACCATTACCAGCTCGGGCATGTCGTCTGCCAGATTCGGTGGAGTGTTGGCGCCCTCATGCACCAGATAAATGCCGACGCTGGAACCCTCGTTGTTGGGCTTGACCACATAGGGCGGTTCCATCGTGTGACGCGCGGCAACTTCGGATTTGGCCTCGATCACACTTTCGGCGACTGGCAGACCCGCGATACGGAACGCTGCTTTGCTGCGCTGCTTGTCCATGGCCAACGCCGAAGCCAGCACACCCGAATGGGTATAGGGAATACGCAACCACTCCAGCAGACCCTGCACGCAGCCATCCTCGCCCCAGCGACCATGCAGAGCGTTGAAGACCACATCCGGCTTGATATCCAAAAGGCGCGCACAGAGGTCCGGACCTGCGTCCAGTTCGACCACTTCAAAGCCTTCTCCCCTTAGGGCGGCTGCGCATTCGCGCCCAGAGCTGAGAGACACCTCACGTTCCGCCGAGGGTCCACCCATCAATACCGCCACTTTGGGGTTTGTCCTGCTCGAACTACCCACGTCGTGCGCCTCAAATCCTGCGGACCTTATGTGGTGGTCCGTCCTGCTTTATGCCTTTGATCCGTCGCCCTATTTTGCCTGTTTTGGGTCTGACGGTCGGAGCTTTAATCTGTCAGCGGATCACCGACCCGCATGATTTCCCACTCTAGCGTGATGCCGCTTGTTTCGTAAACCTTTTTTCGCACATCTTCGCCCAACCCTTCGAGGTCGGCAGCGGTGGCAGAGCCGGTGTTGATCAGAAAATTGGGATGCTTGGGGCTCATCTGCGCTCCGCCCCGCATCACGCCCCGCATTCCCGCGTCGTCGATC
Source organism: Ruegeria sp. YTSA105 (assembly GCF_059610225.1). Lineage (NCBI taxonomy): Bacteria > Pseudomonadati > Pseudomonadota > Alphaproteobacteria > Rhodobacterales > Roseobacteraceae > Ruegeria > Ruegeria sp. YTSA105. The sequence continues at coordinate 22,481 of NZ_JBXWNE010000006.1, read as the reverse complement.
ACCTTCCAGGCCTTGAGGTCATGCACATCATCTGCGCGGCCCGTCGAGGAAAACCCGGCCGGATTGCGGAAGGTCGAGCCCGCGCTGCGATCTTTGGTCGGCTGGGTCTCATCCCGCTTTTTCAACTGCGAGTCCATGCGGGCATGCAGTTCATCAGGATCATCTAGGGGGCCTTCGAACGTGGCCGAGATCAGCACCGCACCCTCAGGCAGATCCGACTGACGATAGCGAAAATTCAGTTCTTCGGGCGTCAGATCGACGACCTGCCCTTGCCGCGTAATGATCGTCGCCTTGCACAGAACATCCGCCGTATAGCTGCCATAACATCCCGCATTCATCCGCACAGCGCCGCCAATCGACCCCGGAATGGTTCGCAAAAACGTCAGGTCCACGCCCGCATCAGCTGCCTTGCGCGCCACATGCGCATCCAGCGCTGCCGCGCCTGCGGTGACAATGTTGCCCTCAATCGAGATGCCATTAAATCCCCGGCCCAACCGGATCACTACGGCGCGCAGCCCACCGTCCCGGACGATCAGGTTTGAGCCGACGCCCATCGGGAAAACCGTGATATCGTCAGGCAAGTCGCGCAGAAACTGCTGCAGGTCTTCCTGGTCGGCGGGTTGAAAGAGGTAATCCGCCGGTCCTCCGACCCGCAACCAGGTCAGATCATTCAGCGGGCGGTTCTGGGTGAGCTTGCCGCGTGGCGAGGGAACAGAAGTCATGGCCGCTAATTCGCGGATTCGAACCGCCAAAGCAAGCTGTATCCGCTATTGCGCGGCACCCAGGATCCGACGCAACCACCGGCCCAGATAAATCACGGGCCAACGCAGTACCGAGATCCCAGCAACCAGAACAATCAACCCGATCCACGGACCGTTCTGCAGCGTGACATAGCCAACGATAGGAATACCCGCAGCAATCAAGAAATAGGCGCGGGTCCAGTGATTATCCTTGCTGGGGATCATCGCCAGGACATTCGCAACAACTCCCCACAGGGCGGCAAGGGCAATGGACCAATTCATTCGTCGTCCCCTCGGCCTGTCCAACGTTGCCAATAGTGGCGAATTGGGTTTCGGAACATGGATGCAAAAGCCGCAAAGCCCAGGACCGAAAAGAACCAGCCGAAATCGTAACCCAGCCAGACAATCAGCGCCGGCGCAACGATAACCAACACAATCCCCGGTGGAAATTGCAGGCGCATCGGTAGCATGGCCACGATAGTCGATGCTATGACCCACAACCCTGCAAATAATACCGAATACGCCAAATCTTGCCTCCGAGACCGCTTTTTCTGCGGTTGCACGATCACTCTTTAGGGTTGCACCACAAAAGAGTCCATTACGTCACATCGCCTGTTATTTCTGCAAGCGCGAAGGCAGGCCATTGGCCCAGGCGCTGATCGTACCGGCACCAAGGCAGACAACCATGTCTCCGGGGCGGGCCTGTTCACGAACCAGGCGTTCAAGATCGGATTCGTCCATCAAAGCGCGGGCATGTCGATGCCCATGCCGGATGAGCCCCTGAACCAGGTCATCGCGGGACGCCCCTTCGATCGGGTCCTCTCCGGCAGCGAAAATATCGGCGATGGCAACAACGTCGGCGTCATTGAAACAGGTACAGAAATCATCGAACAGATTAGACAAACGCGAATACCTGTGGGGTTGATGGACCGCTATCACTCGGCCTTCGGTGGCCTGGCGTGCGGCTTTCAGAACCGCTGCGATTTCAACCGGGTGGTGACCGTAATCGTCGATGATCGTGACGCCATCGACCTCACCCACTTTGGTAAAGCGACGATTGACGCCACCGAAATGAGCCAACGCTTCGCGGATTTCGGCGGCTTTCATGCCCAGATGGCGGGCAACAGCGACGGCCGACAATGCGTTCGAGACGTTGTGGTCGCCGGGCATCGGCAGGGTGCAACCCTCGATCCTCTTGTCTTCGTATTGCAGGTGAATGTCGAAATGTGCGACGCCGCCCTTATAGGTCAGGTTCTCGGCCCGCACATCCGCCTGCGCGTTGAAACCATAAGTCCGCACGCGCCGGTCTGTGATGCGACCCACCAGTGTTTGCACTTCGGCGTGGTCGGTGCAGCAGACGGCAAGCCCGTAAAACGGCAGGTTCGAGACAAATTCGTAGAACCCGTCGCGCAGCTGGTCGAAATCGCCCCAATGCTCCATGTGCTCGGGGTCGATATTGGTGACAATGGCAATGGTCGCAGGCAGACGGTTGAACGAGCCGTCGGATTCGTCCGCCTCGACCACCATCCATTCGCCCTGCCCCATCCGCGCGTTCGAGCCATAAGCGTGAATGATGCCGCCATTGATCACGGTCGGGTCAAACTCCCCCGCCACCATCAGTTCCGCCATCATCGTGGTGGTGGTGGTTTTGCCATGGGTTCCGGCAATGGCGATGTTGGATTTCAGGCGCATCAGCTCGGCCAGCATATCGGCCCGGCGCACCACTGGCAGGCCGCGCGCACGGGCGCCGTCCAGCTCCGGGTTGCCCGGTTTGATCGCGGTCGACACCACAACCACGGCGGCGTTCTCAAGGTTTTCAGCACTTTGACCGACAAAGATCTCGGCCCCCAGACCCGCCAAACGGTCGGTGATCTTCGACGCCTTCAGGTCCGAGCCTTGAACCCGATAGCCCAGATTTAAAAGCACCTCGGCAATGCCCGACATCCCGATCCCGCCGATACCCACGAAATGGATCGGCCCGACATCCTGCGGCAGTTTGGTTGCTGGGGTCATGCGGTCTCCTTCTGCGCCAACTGTTCGACCTGGGCGACCAAGCGCTCGGTCGCGTCCGGTGCGCCGGTCGATAAGGCGGCATGGGCCATCTTTTGCGCGGCTTCGGGGTTTGTCAGAACTGCGGTGATTTGCTGTGTCAGCGAAGGAACGTCAAGCAGGTTCTCGGGGATCATGATTGCCCCTCCGGCCTGAACCAGCCCGCGTGCATTGGCGGTCTGATGATCGCCCGCTGCGGCGGCATACGGGATCAGGATCGAGGGCCGCCCGATGACGGATATATCCGCCACACTTGACGCGCCTGAGCGTGATATCACCAGCTGCGCATCAGACATGCGACGGGGCACATCCTGAAAGAACGGTTTCACTTCGGCACGGATACCGTGGTCGTCATAAAACGCGGAAACACGGGCGCCGTCTTCGTCGCGGGCCTGATGCGCGACACGAATATGTCGGCGCATCTCATCAGGCAGCGCGGCAATCGCTTCGGGCACAATCTGACTAAGGATGCGCGCACCTTGCGAGCCACCCATCACCAGGATCGACATCGGGTAATCGCCCGGTGGGATATAGCCCGCCGCAGCCCGGTCCAGCACGGCGGCCCGAACCGGGTTGCCGGTATGTATGCCCTTTGCACCGTCCGGCAGATCAGTCGGCCAGACACCACAAGCCACCTGCGCCACGCGGGTCGCAAACAGCTGATTCACGCGGCCCAAAACGCCGTTCTGCTCATGGATCATGCGCGGGATCTTCAACATCGTCGCAGCGCCCAGCGCTGGGATCGAGGGGTAACCGCCAAAGCCGACCACGACGTCCGGTCGGTCGCGCAGCATCTGAAACGCCATACCGGCGACACCACCTGCGATCTTGGGACCGACCATCAGTTTGGCGGGCAGTCCGCCACGAGCGAAGGTTGCCGAGGACGCCTCGACAATTTCAGTCGAATGCGGAAAGCCACCCGTATATCGTGCGCCGCGCGTATCGGTGGACAAGCGCACACGCCAGCCCCTGTGCAGCATCGCCTCGGCTAGCGCCTGAGCCGGGAACATGTGGCCCCCGGTCCCGCCAGCCGCAATCAGAAGGTAGGGTTTGCCCATCAGCCTCGTCCGCGTAGAATATCACCAAGTTCGCCCTGAGGGCGGGTGCGGGTAAACGCCAGAAGCATGCCGATTGCAATACCACCTGCAATCAGCGAGGACCCACCATAGCTGACGAACGGCAAAGTCATGCCTTTGGCAGGCAAAAGGCGCACGGCGACGCCCATATTGATCATCGCCTGAACCCCGAACATGCAGGCCAGACCGGTACCCGCAAGACGGATGAACATGTCGCGCTCGCGCATCAGCCGCAGCAATGACCGCACGACGATCAGGGAATACAGCGCGATGATGATCAGCACCAGGATCAGGCCATATTCCTCGGCCGCGACAGCGATGATGAAATCCGTATGGGCATCGGGCAGCGACCATTTAACCTGCCCTTCACCCACGCCGACACCGAAAAGCCCGCCCTCGCGGATCGCATTGGTGGCATAGCCCAGCTGGGTGGTCGGATCGACCTCTTGGTTCAGAAATCCGTCAATACGTCGGGCGAAATGTTCCGAGTTGGAATAGGCGAACATACCGCCAAGCACGACAAACCCCGCCATACCAACCAGCAACAACATCGGCGCACCGGCAACGAAATACATCACGCCCCAGCCAAACAGGATCAGGCAGGCCTGACCAAAATCGGGCTGCATAACCAACATGGCGACAATCGCCATGCACAGCGCAAAAGACCATAGCCGACCGGGCGGGCCGTTGATCTGTTGTGACGCGGCCAGCAACCAGGCCGCCACAACGATAAACCCGGGTTTCAGAAATTCAGACGGCTGCAGCGAGGCAAAGCCAAGCGAATACCAGCGCACCGCGCCTTTGCCAAAATCTGTGCCAAAGACGGGAAGGAAGACCAGCGCGACAAAAGCAGCAAGAAACCCCAACACCGCCAGACGTCGAACCAGTGTGGGCGACATCATCGAGGTCAGCAGCATCGCAACAAGCGCCAATCCGCCGAACAGCGCCTGGCGTTCGACGTAATGGAACGGGTCGAACCCGTTGCGACCAGCCAGCGGCGGCGATGAGGCCAGCCCCAGCAACAGCCCGATGACAAACAGGATCAGTACGCAGGACATCGTCCAACGATCAATCGTCCGCCACCACTTTGGTAGAATCGGTTCTCCGCGCTGGTCCTGAACCGCGCCATACACCATCTCAGTCATGAGATACCGCCACTATCTGCCTCGTCAACGCCCCGTTTTCGGGGTCTACGAGCGAGTCTACAGGGGTTTTAGTGTTTGGGCTAGTGGAATGACGCCGCAACAGAGGGAAATTGGCGCCTTCAAGCCAGTGATCCGCTTCAGGGCTTCCCGTCCCGGGCGTTCGGAACACCTAGGGAACAAGATCGTAGTGCTTTATCCTCCTGGATTCGACCAATTCAGCCTTTTTTCCCAGTTGAACTGTGACTTGGGAAATGCGCGTGATCACTGAACCGCCCTCCTGTGCAGTGCGTCATATTGAGCTTCCTTGTCGGGCGTATTCTGGCACATGGTATTCCGGCCAATATCACAAATGTTCCAACTGCCAATTTCATTCCATTTTCCCAAACCAATCAGAGGACGGATCCACAGTCACGGACGGACGATTGCAGCGCGTGTTTACGTCTCCCCCTTGCCATCCCAGCCATTCCACGCCATCCCCCGCGCATGACTTATGATACGATCATCCTGGGCGCCGGTGCTGCTGGCTTGATGTGTGCCGCCCATTGCGTTGGGCGCGTTCTGGTGATCGACCACGCGAAGGCGCCGGGTGAGAAAATCCGCATCTCGGGCGGCGGGCGGTGTAATTTCACCAATATGTACGCGGGGCCGGGCAACTTCCTGTCTCAGAACCCGCATTTCTGTAAGTCCGCATTGGCGCGCTACACGCAGTGGGATTTCATTGAAATGGTCGGGCGTCATGACATCGCTTGGCACGAGAAAACACTGGGACAGCTGTTCTGCGACGGTTCCTCGAAACAGATCATCCAAATGTTGCTGGATGAAATAGAGCGCGCCGGGGCCGAGCTGTGGGTAAGGACCGAGATGAAGGACCTGTGCAAAACCGACACTGGTTTCGCGCTGACGGTTGAACGCGAGGGACAGCGTCATGCCCTGACCTGCACCAATCTGGTTCTGGCCACGGGTGGCAAGTCGATCCCTAAAATGGGGGCGACGGGTCTGGCTTATGACATCGCACACCAGTTTGGATTGCGGATGACCGAGACACGCGCGGCTCTGGTGCCGTTCACCTTTACCGACGGCAGATTCAAGGACCTGTCCGGTGTCTCGCTGCCGACGCGGCTGTCGAACGACCGGACCAGCTTTGACGAGGCTTTGCTTTTCACCCATCGCGGCCTCAGCGGACCAGCTGCGCTGCAACTATCCTCATACTGGCGCGAGGGTGAGGCGATCCGGGTCAACCTGATCCAGGATATGCCACTGTTCGACCTGCTGCGAGATCAGCGCCAAAACAGCGGACGCAAAGCCCTGACTACTGAACTTTCCCGGCAGTTACCCGCGCGATTGGTCGATTTCCTGAGCCAACACATTCCCATGCAAGGCAATTTGGCCGACCAATCGGACACCGCCCTTTCGGACCTGGTCGAGGCCCTGTCGAACTGGCATCTGACCCCGTCCGGGACCGAAGGCTATCGCACCGCCGAGGTCACGCTGGGCGGCATCGACACCGATGATCTGTCGTCAAAAACGATGGAGGCCAGGGATGTCCCCGGCCTCTATGCGATAGGTGAAGCGGTGGATGTCACCGGTTGGCTGGGCGGGTACAATTTCCAATGGGCATGGTCCTCAGGCCATGCCGCTGGAACTGCAATCGCCAGTCGTGGTTAGCCGACACGGTATTTGCGCGGCACTAGCCGACGACGTTGTACCCACGGCCACGCATGCAGTTACGCACCAACACTTCTTTGTTCTGGTTCTTGTTGATCACGTCCGCACCGGCGCCAACCAACGCACCTGCAACCGCTGCACGGCCCAGATTATCGCTGCTGTCCTGTACGATCCCGGTCACTGCGGCTGCGCCAACGGCGCCGATGGCTGCATTCCCGGCCGTGGTGCCATCAACAGATGCCTGCGATGCCGCAAGCTGTTGGCACTGCTGCAGATCAACGTTGTAATTAGGGCCAACCGGACCATCGATGATCGGCTGGTAGTTTGCGCCAGTGTTGGTGCAGGCACCCGCAATCAGAATGGCAGGCAGGATCAGGGAAAACTTACGATATGGCATAGTCATAACCTCGTGTTGAATTTGACGGGTAGCAAAACCAAAAAATATGGCGCGTCAAGCTGATAGCATCTCAGCTTGGCCCAACCGGCGATCTATTGCAAATGGCGTGTCCTAAAGCCGTTTGCGAACCTGTTCAGCAAAATCCTCACCGCGCTGTTCGAAATTGTCATATTGATCAAAACTGGCTGCGGCAGGGGCCAGCAGAATCGTCTCACCCGACTGCGCGTCGTTCATTGCCTGTTCAACGGCTTCTGCCATTGTTGTGCAAACCAGGGTATCTGCCTGTAACTGCATTGCAAATCCGGCAGCTTCGCGCCCGATCACATAAGCCTTGAGCACATGTTCACTGGCTGAGTTGAGTGCAGACAACCCGCCCTCTTTCTCAAGCCCGCCACAGATCCAGCGGACCTTCTTGAACGCGTTCAACGCCTTTACTGCGCTGTCGACATTGGTCGCCTTTGAATCGTTCACATAGGTGACCCCATCCGCTTCGGCGATGATCTGACTGCGATGCGGCAGGCCCGGATAGCTGTGCAACGCATCCTGAATGATCCGAGGGGCCAACCCCAACGCGCGGCACGTGGCGTAGGCGGCACAGGCATTCTGGTGATTATGTGCACCGGGCAGACCTTTGATCTCGCGCAGGTCAATCGACCCCGCCTGTCGCCCCTTGCGATACTCCGACAGGAACCCTTTGCGCGCAAATACCTGCCATCCGGGTCCGGTCAACTTGCGGGCAACCGAAATACGGATCACCCGGTCATCCGTTGGCGCTTCGGCCAGCTGACCAGCCAGAAAGGCGCCTTCGTCCTCATCCACGCCGATCACGGCACGGTCAGGGCCACCTTCGGCAAACAGACGGCGCTTGGCGGCAAAATAGCCCCCCAAGCCACCGTGACGATCCAGATGATCCGGTGACAGATTGGTGAAAACGGCCACATCAGGTGTCAGCGACCGCGCAAGCTCTGTCTGATAGCTCGACAACTCCAACACCACGACCGAGCCATTGCCCCCTGGATCAATGTCCAAAACGCCTCGGCCGATATTCCCCGCCAGCTGTGCCTCACGGCCGGCTTCGATAAGGATATGATGGATAAGGGCGGCGGTGGTTGATTTCCCGTTCGACCCGGTCACCGCAACCACGCGGGGCGGAGTATCGAGATTGTCCCATTCCGGCCCAGCGAACGAGCGGAAAAACAAACCGATATCGTTATCCACCGGTACCCCGGCCTCAAGCGCGGCAGCCACGACCGGGTTAGGCTCTGGGTACAGATGTGGGATCCCCGGCGAGACAATCAGACAGGCAACCTCATCAAACGCCCGGTGACGGCCTAGATCGCAGCATGTGAACCCTTCGGCTTCGGCCGCCGCGCGTGCAGCCGGATTATCATCCCAGCAGACGGGTTCGGCATTACCGGCCCGCAAGGCGCGCGCCGTGGTCAGGCCAGACCGACCCAGCCCCAGAACCGCAACTTTCTGTCCTGAAAACCCTTTGACCGGGATCATATTTCCCACCTTCTTTCGACTTCAAATGCGCCGACACACTGCACAGATGAACCTGCCATTGGCAAGATCGACAGCAGGTTCGTGCGCAGCGCGAGCCCGGCCCAACTGGAGGCGGCGGGCCGGCTGTCCTCCGAACCTGGCGGGAGCCTACCGGACCTTCAGCGTCGCAAGCCCAATCATCGCCAGGATTAAAGAAATGATCCAGAACCGGATCACGATGGTGGGCTCGGCCCACCCCTTTTTCTCATAGTGATGGTGGATCGGGGCCATCAGGAACACGCGGCGTCCTGTGCGTTTGAAGTACAGCACCTGGATGATCACGCTCAGCGCTTCGACTACGAACAGACCTCCGACGACGGCCAGCACCAGCTCGTGTTTGGTGGCCACCGCAATCGCGCCCAAAGCGCCGCCCAATGCAAGCGATCCGGTATCGCCCATGAACACGGCTGCGGGCGGCGCGTTATACCATAGGAACCCAAGGCCAGCGCCGAACAGGGCCGAGGTGAAAATGAAAATCTCGCCGGTTCCGGGCACGTAATGCACATCCAGATACTCGGTAAAGTCGACCCGGCCCACCGCATAGGCGATGATCCCCAGGGTCGATGCGGCGATCATTGCGGGCATGATCGCCAAACCGTCCAGCCCGTCGGTCAGGTTGACCGCGTTTGCGGACCCAACGATCACGACAATCGCGAAAGGAATATAGAAAATCCCCAGGTTAAGCAGCGTGTCTTTGAAGACCGGTACCGCAAGCTGATTCTGCAGCGCCTCAGGGTGGTGCATCGTGGCCCAGACCGAGGCCAAAACCGCGATAATCACCCCAAGTCCCAGCCGCATTTTTCCCGAAACGCCTTTGGTGTTCTGTTTGGAGACTTTGGCATAGTCATCTGCAAACCCGATGGCGGCATAGGCCAGCGTCACGAATAAGACCATCCAGACATAAGGGTTATCCCACCGTGCCCAAACCAGTGTCGATGTGACAAGCGCGCCCACGATCAGCAAGCCGCCCATGGTCGGCGTGCCCGCCTTGGAAAAGTGCCCCTCGGGGCCATCATCCCGGATCGGTTGCCCTTTGCCCTGCTTGCGGCGCAGAACATTGATCAGCGGTTTGCCAAAGATAAACCCGAAAATCAGCGCTGTCATAAAGGCACCGCCCGCCCGGAACGTGATGTACCGGAAGAGATTGAAAAAATCCCCTCCGTCCGACAGGCCGGTCAACCAATAGAGCATATCAATACCTTTCCCGTGCGGCGATCATGGCTCAAGCGCGTCCCCTTGCCCCATTTCCCGCAAACCGTCAACAATTCGCGCCAGCGCCATGCTGAGTGATCCTTTGGCCAGAACAGTGTCGCCTGCGCAGATCAGCTCTGGCAGCCGTTCAGCCATCTCAACGCTGGTCTCAAACCAAAGTCCGCGCTTTTCCGCTGGCAACGCATCGTAAAGCGCTTTCATAAGCGGGCCAATGCAGTGAACCTGATCCATCTGCGTCATAGCCGCGACATTCGCCATCGCTGCATGCATGGGGATCTCTTGCGCGCCCAGCTCTTTCATATCACCCAGAAATGCGATCCGGCGCCTGCCCTGTGAGGCGGCCAGAACATCCAAAGCGGCCTCGATCGAGGTTGGATTGGCGTTATAGCTGTCGTCCAGCAATTCGATCTGACCACCACCGGCCAGCGAAATCTGCTCGCGAACGCCGCGACCTTTTACCGGCGACCAGTTGCGCAGGCCGGTGATGGCGTCGTTCAGGTCAACACCAAGTTCAACGCAGGCGGCCAATGCCCCAAGCGCATTCATGGCGAAATGAGTGCCTGCTGATTGCACATCAAAAGAGATGTCTTTTCCGTCGACGCTGGCCGTTGCATGGACCGAGTCAGGTTTTTGCACAACTCCGGTCAGCACGTAATCTGACGCAGCGCGCCCAAAACCAACGATCCCTGCCCCGGCCTCATTTGCAATTTGGCGCAGGATGTCGGCGTGTTCGATATCCGCATTCACGATGGCCGCGCCGCCTGGAGCCAACCCTTCGAATATCGCGGCTTTTTCCTCTGCAATACCGGCGACCGAGTCGAACGCCTCAAGATGGACTGCCGCGACGGTGGTAACCAAGGCCACATGCGGGCGGGCCTGACGCGCGAGCGGAGCGATCTCTCCGGGGTGGTTCATCCCGATCTCTATCACGGCAAATTCGGTGTCACGCGGCATCCGGGCAAGCGTCAGCGGCACACCCCAATGGTTGTTGTAACTGGCAACGCTGGCATGGGTTTTCCCCTGCGTTTCCAGAATATTGGCTAGCATTTCCTTGGTCGATGTCTTACCAACGCTACCGGTCACGCCAACCACGCGCGCCTCGGTCCGGGCGCGGGCCGCCTGCCCCAGTGCCTCAAGCCCGGTCTGTACGTCTTCGACGATCAGTAACCGCGCGTCCGGGGAAACGCCCTCGGGTATCTGCGAGACCAGCGCTGCGCCTGCGCCCTTCTCAAGCGCTTGCGCCACAAAATCGTGGCCATCGCGCGCCGCCTTCAGCGCAACAAACAGATCTCCGGGCTGCAATGTGCGGGTGTCGATGGATACGCCATTGACCTGCCAATCGGCGGTGGCACGCCCACCCGTGGCCGCAGCGGCCTCGGCCGCAGTCCAGAGCGTCATGCCACCCTCCCGTCCAGGGCGGCCACGCTAATGCTGGCTTGCTCAACGTCATCGAATGGCAATACCTGATCGCCCACGATCTGTCCTGTCTCGTGCCCTTTTCCGGCGATCAGCAAGGCATCACCCGGTTGCAGGGCATCTATGCCGCGCAGGATGGCTTCGGCACGATCACCCACTTCGGTTGCCTCGGGCGCGCCCAGCATCACAGCGGTACGAATGGTAGCTGGGTCTTCGGTGCGAGGATTGTCGTCGGTGACAAATACCACATCAGCGTTATTGGCCGCAGCCTTGCCCATCAGCGGGCGCTTGGTCGCATCACGATCTCCGCCGGCACCGATGACGGCGATAAGCCGGCCCATAACATGAGGGCGCAAAGCCTTGAGTGCCGTGGCCACAGCATCTGGCGTATGGGCGTAATCGACAAACACAGCAGCCCCGTTTTCACGCGTCGCAGCCAGTTGCATCCGTCCCCGGACCGTCGTCAGATGTGGCAGGGTCTCGAAAACACGCCTGGGATCTTCGCCACCAGCGATCACCAGCCCACATGCCAGCAGGATGTTTTCAGCCTGGAACCCACCGATCAGGTTCAATCGGGTCTGATATACCTTACCCTGCCACGAAAACCGCAGATCCTGCCCGGTTGCATCAAAGCGCTGATTGAGCAGACACAGATCTGCATCACCCAATCCAACGGTCAGCACATTTTGCCCACGGGTTTCAGCGATACGACGAACCTGCCCACCCTTTGGATCGCTCATGTTGACCACAACCGTGCCGTCCTGAGGCAACACGCGGTCGAAAAGTCCTGCTTTGGCGGCAAAATACGCCTCGAAGGTTTCGTGATAATCCAGATGATCCTGGGTGAAATTCGAGAAACCCGCTGCCGCCAACTGTACCCCGTCCAGGCGGCGCTGCTCGAGACCATGCGAGGATGCCTCCATCGCGGCATGTGTCACACCGTTCTCAGCCGCGTCGGCCAAACACCGATGCAGGGTGATCGGTTCGGGCGTTGTATGCGCCAAAGGGGCAGTCCATGCGCCCTCGACCCCGGTTGTGCCCAGGTTGACGGCCGCATGACCCAGTTCCATCCAGATTTGGCGGACAAAGGTCGCGACAGAGGTTTTACCATTGGTCCCCGTCACAGCCACGATGGTCTGAGGCTGCTTTCCGAACCACAGTGCTGCGCATCCTGCCAGCGCCTGCCTTGGGTCTTCAACCACCACCAGCGCGGCATCCGACCCCGCAAGCACGCCCGCTGCGACCTCGGCCCCTTCGGCATCGGTGAGGATTGCGGCGGCCCCCATGCGCAGAGCATATTGAATGAACTCTGCGCCATGGACGCGCGTTCCCGGAAGTGCCGCAAACAGATAACCGTCTTTGACCTCGCGGCTATCAACGGCCAACCCGGTAATCTCAGGGTTTGCACCCGCACGTGCGGTCAGGGCCAGTTGGCTGAGTTTCTTAGTCCTAGTGCCCATGACCCACCTTTCGCCGGACGCCTAATTCGAGGTCAGCGTTATAGCAGCGCGCGCCTCAGGCTCAAGCCGGGGGCGCAATCCCAACAAGGGCGCGACACGCCCGATCAGCTCCGCAGCCACAGGTACGGCTGTCCACCCTGCTGTACGGCGTTTTTCGCCATAGGCCACGATGGAAGGTTCATCCAGAGTGACGATAAGTACGTACTTCGGATCATAGGCCGGGAAGATCGTCGCAAAAGTGGCGATGACTTTGTCATCATAGTACCCACCGCGCGGCTTCGGTTTGTCTGCCGTACCGGTTTTACCTGCCACGTCATAGCCGGCGACATCGCCAAAGCTCGCTGTGCCGTCGGTGACAACCTTGCGCAGCATCTTCTGCGCCTGCGTCGCAGCGCCCAGAGACATCACGCGCGGGCCATATTGTGACCCGCTCCTGCGCAGAATCGTTGGGCTGACATAATACCCGCCATTGGCAATCGCCGCATATCCCGCCGCCAGATGCATCGGGCTGGTCGACAAGCCATGGCCATAAGAAATGGTCACTGTGCTCAGCTCACCCCATTTCTTGGGCTTGAGCGGCTCGCCACCTTTTGCTTCGACAATCTCGAACGGGGTCGGTTCGAACATGCCCAGCGAACGCAGGAATTCCTGTTGCCGCTGCGCGCCAATTTGCAGCGCCAGACGCCCAGTACCCCGGTTCGAGCTGTGGACGATCACATCCGCCACGCTGATCTTGCCGTAATTCTTGCCGTTGAACTCACCAATCGGAAAACGCCCGATTTTCATCGGACCCGAGGTGTCGATGATCGTTTCAGAGTTCACCAGACCAAGCTGAATTGCCTGCGCGGCGGTGAATATCTTGAACACAGATCCCAGCTCGTAAACGCCCTGCACATAGCGGTTGAACAAGGGGCTGTCCGATGGATCGAACCCCGACGTCGGGGGGCGCGGGCGATCATTGGGATCAAAGGATGGCAGCGACGCCGCCGAGATGACCTCGCCCGTATGCGCATCCATCAAAACGGCTGAGGCGCCTTTGGCGTTCATGATCTTCATGCCACCAAAAAGCACCTGTTCGACAGCGGCCTGTACAGTCAGATCCAGCGAGAGTTGCAGCGGCTTGTTTCCGTTGGCAGGGTCCCGCAGATAATCGTCGAATTGCTTTTCAATCCCGGCCACGCCTATCACCTCGGCAGCGCTCACGCCTTCACGCCCAAAACCTGACCCGCCAAGGATATGTGCTGCCAGCTTGCCATTCGGGTAAAGGCGCATTTCGCGGGGGCCAAACAGAATACCTGGATCACCGATGTCATGCACGGCTTGCTTCTGCTCGGGCGAGATGCGCTTTTTGATCCACAGGAACTTGCGGTTGCCGGTGAAATCCTTGATCAGACGGTCTTTTTCCAAATCCGGGAAGATTGCGACCAGTTGATCCGCGGCGGCAATCGGATCGATCATCAACGGCGGCTGGGCATAGACGGAATAGGTGTCCAGGTTGGTGGCCAGAATGCGCCCTTCGCGGTCAACAATATTGGCGCGCTGCATCGCGATTGTGGCACCGGGGGCGTTGGCCAAGGGTTCTTGCGCCTCGGATGTCGCAAGCATCCCCATCCGAACGCCAACCACCGAGAAGGCGCAAAAGAAGAAAAGACCCAGCACCAGCAAACGGCCCTCGGCCCGAGCGCGGGCCCTGTCCTTCATATCTTCATGGCGCTTCTGGATGTTTTCGCGCTCGATAACCTTGGGGTTTTCACCGCGTGCGCGCGCATCCAGGACACGGGCCAGAGGGCGGAGGGGCGTGCGCGTCATGGGAATTGCACCTCTCCCAACGCCTTAATGTTGGTTATCGCCTGCAATTCGATGGGATCGACAATCGGAAGATCCGGATCCTCAGCATAGGCAACCTGATCCGCGCGTCCAAACTGCTCAGCTCGCAAGGGCAGCAGGCCGAGACGTTCAAAATTCAGATCCGCCAGCTCTCGAAGACGATCAGGACGGTTCAAATAAGCCCATTCCGCATTCAGAACGGCCAGTCGGACCTGTGCCACGCCGATCTCTCGTTGCAGTGTTTGCGTTTCTTTCACAACTTGCTGGGTGCGGTAGTTCTCTTGATACGCCCAAAGGGCCACCCCGAACACGGCCAAGGCAGTCAACACATACAATACACTCTTCATTTTGCCCTTCCCCCTAGTTGCGGCATCCCAATGGCACGGGCTTCAATTTCCCCTGCCGGAGCCTCGGTGCGCACAGCAACACGCAGCTTGGCTGAGCGCGAACGCGGATTTTCCTGCAATTCCTGATCGTCCGGCCCCACCGCCTTACGGGTTTTAAGCGTAAATTGCGGCAGGTCCTGCTCAATTTCGGGCGCATAGCGATTGGCCCGGCCGGTTTTGCCCGCCCGCGACTGAAAGAACCGCTTTACCATGCGATCTTCGATCGAATGGAATGTCACAACAGCCAGCTGCCCGCCCGGTTTCAGCGCGCGCTCAGCGGCCATCAGGCCCTGGAACAATTCTTCATATTCAGCATTCACAGCGATGCGCAGCCCCTGAAAGCTGCGTGTGGCGGGATGCGATTGACCGGGTTTTGGCCTTGGCAAACAGGATTCGATCAGCACCACCAACCGCAAAGTGGTTGTGATCGGCTCTTCCGCCCGCGCCTTGACGATAGCTCTGGCAATACGCCTGCTGGCGCGTTCTTCCCCATAGTGAAACAGGATGTCGGCCAGTTGTTCCTCGCTTGCGGTGTTGACCAGATCAGCGGCGCTTTCTCCGTCCTGGCTCATGCGCATGTCCAGCGGGCCGTCCTTCATAAAGGAAAAGCCACGCTCGGCCAAATCCAGCTGCATGGAGGAAACCCCAAGGTCCAGCACCACCCCGTCCAAGTCCTGCGCGTATTCGTCCAGACGCGAAAAGACGCCGGGCTGCATCACCAGCCGATCGCCATAGCCCTTGGCCCAGTCCGCGGCCATTTCAAAGGCCAGCGGATCACGATCAACGCCGACGACCTTGTCCGCGCCTGCCTCGAGCAGGCCACGGGTATATCCCCCGGCACCAAAGGTTCCGTCCAACCAAACACCCGACACCGGAGAGACCGCAGCCAGCAAAGGGCGCAATAATACCGGAATATGTGGTTTGTCAGAAGAGGGTTGCGCACCGGCCATGCCGTCACGCGTCCCCGACGCCATCTAGGAACACCAGAGGGTCAAAATCTTCGGGCTGATCATCCAGCCATTCTTCGGCCGCCGCCAATTCATCAGACTCGTAGGTTTCAGGCTTCCAGATCTGGAACGTGTCGCCGGCAGCAATAAAGAAGGCTTCGCCCTCTAGGTCAATCTTGCTGCGCAGCTTGGCAGGCAGGACCAGACGCCCGGTCTCGTCCACATTGGTCGGAAAGGATTGCCCGTGGAACATACGCTGCAGGGTTTTCCGCTGCATCGAACCGCGCGGAAGCGCATCGATCTTGGCGTCAACCTCGTCAATCGCCTGCATAGTATAGCATTCAAGGAATTTGCGCCTGTGGTCGCCATAAACAATTACAAGTTCGGGATTGTCACCGGGCTTCCAGTTGGGATCAGAAGCTTCAAGCACACGGCGAAACGAGGCCGGGATTGATACCCTGCCCTTCGTGTCCACCTTATGGTGGCTTTCACCTCTAAACCTGCGCGCCAAGACGACTGTCCCTTTCGCTTGCGCCCCACTTGAAATTCTCACTCCCCCCAGAATTAAAACGGCGGGTTGATCTGCTGCCACTGATCAACCCGCCGCATTGACCCGCTTTGCGGGATGTCCAGCTGCGCGCGCCACCTGGGGGGATGTCTGCTCGCCCGCGCGCCGGATCTCTTGGTTGATGAAAGCGAGAAGCCTGTATGAAACCTGATTTTATTGGTTCGGGGTCGTTTAGCGCCCCATGTGCCTCGTCCTCATCGGATAACTAAGGGATGGCATGGGAATTCATGGAAATCAATAGAAAATTTCTCACACTCATGCCCCAACTCACAATGTAATCGATAAGAAAATGAATGGAAACTCAATTTATACACCAGAATTAGGATACAACTACCTTATAGTAACCATATATAGATAAATCAGAGAAATTCTGAGCGTCCCATGAATTCCCAACATTTTTTTACTTTCGTCGATTCCCCGTAGATAGAGCCAGCAAATCCTCCATTCCAAACTACGAATCAACAAAGGTGGCTCGGTTCCCACGCACTCCCAAGTTACTAAAAACCACCTGAACCCACGATTTCCCATATACGCACGAGCACAGCCGTTCGGCTGCTTCGATAACCGTACCGAAGCAATCGGACCTTACGTCACGATCCTATTGTTTTCAGTGGAACCGCATTAGAAGCGACACCCTTGGCGCAACTCAAACCCATATTTTTAAGACATATTCGATTGCCAACATTCAACTCTTTGATATCCATGCATTTGCTGCATAGCAGCATTGACGACGTCAACTATTGTGCAATCGCAGCATTTGCTTATTTTCATCCTCAAGCAAACGCCGAAACACTTCGGCACCAACATACGAAACGGGTTACGCAGATGGGTGTAGCAACACAACAAACCGCTCTGAGAAGCGCTCCGGCATTCGGCCTGGCTTCGATGATCGAAACCGCAAAAACCCGGTTTGCACGCTATCGGGCCTACCGCCAGACGGTTAACGAACTGTCCGAGCTGTCCGATCGCGAGTTGGCCGACCTGGGCCTGCACCGCTCAATGATCCGTCGGCTGGCAATGCAGGCCGCAGAAGAACAATTCGCGCGTTAAGCGCACAGCAATACAGAGATCAGACCCTACTCCTCCCTTGGGTCTGTAATCTGCGGCAACGTCTCTCCTCCTCCCTGACGTTGCCGCCTTTTATACCGGCCCTGAACGCCGGAAGCAGATACATCGGGGCTCTCCTCCTCCCTGCCCTGATGTTGAAAGTACGCGGCGACGTCTCTCCTCCTCCCTGACGTCGCCGCGTCTTCCTCATACCGGGATCAAACCCGGGTTCGGATACATCGGGGCTCTCCTCCTCCCTGCCTTGGTGTTGAAAAGAACGGCGGTTTCCTTCCTCCTCCCTGGGAACCGCCGTTTTTCGTTTCCCCCAAAGAAAAAGGCGCCCACCCAGGCGCCTTTCAAAACATTGAGCATGCGCCGTCAGGCGCATTCCTTTTGGTTAAAACGGAACGTCGTCCTTCGGAAAAAGATACTGGGCGACAACCTTCTTGGTGCCCGCCTTGTCGAACGCGACCTCAACCTTTTCGCCCTCGATGCCCTCCACTGCGCCATAGCCGAATTTCTTGTGAAACACCCGTTCACCCAGTGTGAAACTTGCCACCGCGGTTGCGTCGATCACCGTGTTGCGGGTTTCGCGCGGTTGCGACATGCCATATTGTCCCTGCCGCGCCTGCAGCCGTTTCCAGCCGGGTGAGTTATAGACATTTGCCTCAGCCGCACGGGTTTCGATCCCGGCCGAGGGCTGCCCCCCGCCATAGAGTCCCGGAGGCGTCAGAACCTCGACATGCTCCTCGGGCAGTTCGTCAATAAACCGTGATGGCATCGAATTCTGCCATTGCCCGAACACCCGGCGGTTGGCGGCAAAGGAAATCGTACAGACCTCTTCGGCACGGGTGATGCCCACATAGGCCAGGCGCCGTTCCTCTTCGAGCCCCTTGATTCCGGTCTCGTCCATCGACCGCTGCGACGGGAACAACCCGTCCTCCCAACCCGGTAGAAACACGGCGGGAAACTCCAGCCCCTTGGCCGCATGCAGAGTCATGATCGAGACCTTTGCCCCATCCGTTTCCTTTTCATTGTCCATGACCAGGCTGACATGTTCCAAGAACCCTTGCAGGTTCTCGAAATTGTCCAGCTGGTTGACCAGTTCCTTGAGGTTTTCCAGCCGCCCCGGCGCCTCGGGCGTTTTCTCATTCTGCCAATGGGCGGTATAGCCGGATTCATCCAGCACGATCTGCGCCAGTTCGATATGCGTGTGCTCGGGCGCGCCATAGCGGATCGGAGACACCCCGTCATCAATGACGGTGTCATCATCCACTTCGATACGTGGTCCGCGTGTCATCGCATTCCACCGAGCCAGCCCGTCGATCAACTCGCGCAGCGCCTTGCCGCCCTTGCCCTTGATCAACCCCTGCTCGACCACGATCCGCGCGCCTTCGACCAGGGACACCCCGTTTTCACGCGCCACCACTTGAATGGTCTGCTGCGCCTTGTCCCCAAGGCCGCGCTTGGGCGTGTTAACGATCCTCTCGAACGCCAGATCATCCTCGGGGCTGACCACCAGCCGGAAATAGGCCATGGCATCGCGAATCTCCATCCGCTCGTAAAACCGCGGCCCGCCGATCACCTTATAGGGCATCCCGATAGTCAGGAACCGATCCTCAAACGCGCGCATCTGGTGCGACGCGCGCACGAGGATAGCCATTTCATCTAAGTTGATCGGGCGCACGCCACGCGTCCCGCTCTGCATCGCGTCGATCTCTTCTCCGATCCAACGCGCCTCTTCCTCACCATCCCAATGGCCAATCAGGCGAACCTTTTCACCCTCTTCTCTGTCGGTCCAAAGCTCTTTGCCCAACCGGCTTTCATTGCCCCGAATAACGTTCGAAGCCGCCGCCAGAATATGCGGGGTCGAGCGGTAGTTCTGTTCCAGCCGAACCACAAAAGCACCGGGAAAATCTTTCTCGAACCGCAGGATGTTGCCTACCTCGGCCCCGCGCCAGCCATAGATCGACTGATCGTCATCGCCAACACAGCAGATATTCTTATGCCCCCCGGCCAGCAGACGCAGCCACAGATACTGAGCGACGTTGGTATCCTGATACTCGTCCACAAGGATGTAGCGGAACCAGCGCTGGTATTGCTCCAGAACATCCGGATGGGTTTGAAAGATCGTGACCATGTGCAACAGCAGATCGCCGAAATCCACCGCATTCAGCTCACGCAGGCGGGTCTGGTATTGGGCATAAAGCTCAATGCCTTTGTTATTATAAGCTCCGGCATCCGCAGCAGGCACCCTATCTGGCGTCAGCGCGCGGTTTTTCCAGTCATCAATGATCCCGGCCAGCATCCGCGCAGGCCAGCGTTTGTCGTCGATATTGGCTGCCTGAGTCAGTTGCTTGAGCAAGCGCTTTTGGTCATCCGTATCCAAAATGGTAAAATTCGACTTGAGGCCCGCCAGTTCGGCATGGCGGCGCAACAGTTTGACGCAGATCGCATGGAACGTTCCCAGCCACGGCATCCCTTCGGCAGGTCGGCCCAGCATGCGCCCGACCCGTTCTTTCATCTCGCGCGCGGCCTTGTTGGTGAAGGTCACGGCCAAAATCTCGTTCTCGCGTACCCGATGCGATCTGAGCAGATGGGTGATCCGCGCGGTCAGTGCCTTGGTCTTGCCCGTGCCGGCACCTGCCAGCATCAAAACCGGACCGTCCAGCCGCTCGACCGCTTCGCGCTGTGCCGGGTTGAGGTCGTTCAAATAGTCGACAGCCACCGCAGGCATCGCCCGCGCCGACAGCAATGCGCCCTCGAAGGCGTCCATTTCGTCAAAACTGCTCATACTCTCAAACTACGCCGGATGGGCGCAAAGGGAAAGGCTTTGTTCACGGCTTGTTCACAAGCTTTTAAGATTTTCCTTGCGTTCAATTCTAACCAAATGAAGCGGTGTTCGACTGATGCCATTAACTCTCTGTAAAGCCTTAGGTCAGATGCTTGGCCCAAAGGTTTGGGAGCATATGGATATGGCATTGGCTGAGCGGGGGACGATCAATCATCGACTCAAATGGACCGGGATCACCCTATTGCTGATCAGCCTCGCCATTGGTGCGGGTTGGGGTGTCTATAGGCTTCCTGCGCCCTTGGTGGAACGGATGCTGCGGACAGATATCCTCAAACAGTCAGAATTGTGGAAACGCCGGGTTGTTTTGCATCTTGAAGACCCCGAAACAACGCTGCGAACCGGCCATATAGACGGGCATGACGCAGAGTTTCTGACCTCGATGCCCGAAGCATCGGATGTCTACCGGTTCAGGTTGTTCGACACGAGTGGACGCGTGGTCTGGTCCACTCGTCAAGGTGAGGTCGGCCTGCGCGAAGACAGCGCGTTCTTTCGCGCCGATGTTGCCCGGGGAATGGTGTACTATTTACAAGAGGTTGTGCCCCTATCCGAGATTGACGGCTTGGACTTGCACACAGGCAACATTCAGAACTCCAGTGCGCATCACATAGTCAAAGTCTTTATGCCGGTTACCAAAAACGGTCGCTTCATCGGTGCGATAGAGTTTTTTACCGATATCTCGGATTTGCGGGCGACCTTCATAACCCGGCTGAGAATTTCGCTGATCGTTCTAAGCGGTGTGGCCCTGTTGGCGCTGGCGATGGTGTCATTGGTGACCTACAGGACCAACCGGGCGCAACTGCGCTCTTTGCACAAACAATCCGAGAAAGAGCGTGATCTGATGGCAGACCAGCTCCGCCTGGCGCGTGAGGTGCGGCTGCTAGGGGAGCTGAACGAATGGCTGCAATCCAGCCGTTCGCTGGATGAACTGTTCGATATGGTTTCGCGCTTTATGACCCATATCCTGCCCGAAGCAGAGGGCAGCGTTTACGTCTACTCGAACTCGCGCGATGTGCTTGATGGCTGTGCCAGTTGGAACGGCGGCACCCATAAGGCACATATCCACCCCGAGGGGTGCTGGGGTCTGCGCCGGGGGCGTACCTATGAATTCGGCGCCTCCGAGATTGATTTCATCTGCGAACATGCGGAACCGCATGACGGGCGCCAATATTTCTGTTTTCCGATTCTGGCTCATGGCGAGACGGTTGGATTGTTGCATCTTCGGGCACATGAAAACTGCGAAGAAGAGTTTCACGTCAGCAGGAAACTGGCGCAGCTCTGCGCTGAACAGATCAGCATGGCCATTGCAAATGTGAGGATGCGCGATCAGCTGCACGACCAGTCCGTGCGTGATCCTTTGACCGGACTGTTCAACCGTCGTCATATGACGGAAACCCTGCGCAAGTCTATTTCACGCAGTCAACAGACCGGTGTACCGCTGAGCCTGATCGCCGTTGATGTCGATCATTTCAAGAAGTTCAACGACACTCATGGCCATGATGCAGGCGACATGGTGCTGCGCGCAGTCGGAGCCGCCTTGGAACAGGGCTGTGACCGGGACGAGGTTGCCTGCCGTATTGGTGGTGAGGAATTCATGCTGATCTTGCCGGACAACACCCCGGATGACGCGGTGAGCCGTGCCGAGAAATTACGGCAGTCGGTCGAAGCGGTTTCGGTCCGATACGGTGACAAGTCGCTGCCGCGAATAACGATTTCGGTTGGTGTATCGCATTACCCGGCGCACGGCACCATGCCGCAAGATTTGATGCGCGCCGCCGATGACGCGCTGTATATGGCAAAAGACAAAGGGCGCAATCAGGTGCAAGTCGCCAAGGGAACGCCAACCGAAACCGGGTCCGCTGATAGCAACGGCCAAAAGGTTCGGACTTCAGGCCCAGTCGCGGCGGCGTGAAGCTCTAGCTAATACTTAGCAAAAACTTCACTTACCCGGCGCCTGATTGCGCGGGCAAGGTAGCCACTTCTATACTTGTTAGCTTTCTCCAAGATCTTGGCCACATCGCGATCTTGCCAACCGTCCTAGCCAGCCCTATCGCCTTTGAGCGGCACAATCCCTAGGTTCTGGACCTATTAATTTGGTTGCCGTCATCCCGCCTGCGTGATTCATACCCGTGAGTTTCAGGGGTATAACA